>JAJFHB010000543.1 GCA_021775795.1 Hyphomicrobiales bacterium
GATCCAAAAAGCAGATTGTCTCGCCACGAAAGGCTCGTGTTCAGCTTGTCTGCCTCAAACGGCAGGATGTTACTGCCTGCAATCTTCTTGATCTCCGCGAGGAAGTCAGTTTCCAGAAGAGCTGGAACCGATGCCCCGGAATCTGCGGGTGGTGCGCCGGGAGAAGGTGCTGCTTCGCCGGGAGATGCCAGCAGTCCGAGCACCAGAAGCTTACGGCGTGGCGCATCGTTCTGTGCAGCAGCGGGAGGAATGCCTGCCAGCTGTGTGCGCAGTTCAAATGTGCGTTGATCGAGCTGTACGGGGGCAACGCGGTTGTAGGCGTTGACATCGCTGAAGCGGGACAACAATTCCTGCGTTGAAGCAAGAACCGCAAGTGCGAGAGAGACAACGTCGTCGGCCTCATCCATCTTTGCCATGCGGCCGAGCTGTTCATCGCCCGCTTTGGACTCCAGAAGGCTGAGGAATGGCGCCGTCTGAGCGGTACCGCCAAGCAGGTGATAAATGATCGGATGGTGCATGGCCGCTTGTCCAGGGCCAAGCGTTGTCACTGACGTTCCCAACTCGGAGGAAATGCGCTGCTGCAACTGGCTGCGGACTTTGCTAATCGCCTCTCCGGAAAGCTCCTTGGCATCGTCTGCTGACGGCTCCATTTCAAGAGCTCTGGACAGGGCGAGTTCGGAAACGCCGACCCGTTTCAGAATATAAAGGTCGTCGTCACTTAAGCCTGCAATGCCTTTTTCTGCGCCAGGCAAGCCAAAAAGGACATTGTCTTCAATTGTCGAATCAAGCAGCACATTGGTTTGCGGCATGAAGGCGATCAGTCGAGCGCGCTCTACATCTGAGAGGCTGGCGACAGGCTTGCCTGCAAGGGTGAGTTCTCCGCGTTCAGGCATATTACGGGCCAGAATGAGCTGGCACAGCGTTGATTTGCCCGAACCTGCGCCGCCAACAAGAGCATTCAAGGTTTCGGGTGCGACTTCGAAACTTATGCCTGACGGTCCGCCTTGAGGGGGGCCGTCAGCGCTGAAGCGATAGTTCACGGCTTTCAGCGAGATCCCAATCGGCTCCTGCTTTATTGACGCCGGTGCCCCATCCGCAGAAATTGGTTGTTTTTTCGGCGGGCAATCATACTCCAGCAAACGCTCGACGTTTGCCTCTGCCAGGTGAATGCGCATCCAGGTTTCGGCAATACTGCGAACGCCGCCATAGAGCATCGGCAACTGGGCAATTGCGACGGGAATGATCTTCACAAAATTGTCTGGGTTGTTACCTGCCCCAAAAGGATCGAAGAACGCAAGCCAGAGCATGGCGCCGAAGAAGCCGGCAAATGTAGCCATTTGGCTGAAGCCATAAACGACAGACAGTTTTCCGCCGAGAACAATAAGCTTCATGAAGGATTGTCGGCGTTCTTCCTGTGCAAGCTTGAATCTGTCGATGACCTCTTCGTGAAGATTGGAAACCTGTACCTCGGGTGTGGTGGCCAGAAAATCCTCAACTTTCGCCTTCACCGCGTCATCAGCGTGCGCTTGCGTGCGTGTCAGGTGCTTCATGCCTCCAGCAATAAGGAAGCCTACAGAGACGCCACCAACGATGATGCTGAAGCCGATAAAGGTAAGAAGGAAGCTGCCGGCGATTATGAAATAGGCAAGGGCGCCTGCAACCATGGTTGCGGATGTCCAGATCTGCTCGAGCATGCGTCTGCGCTCGATGATCTTGGTGATGTCGCCTGCTAATCGATTTGCAACTTCGGAAACAGAATGGCTTTGGTAGAACTGATCGTCCTTCCGAAGCAGGTTGCGCATGATGGCACGTTCAATGTCATTTTGGGCGGTGATCTGGAAGTTGCCCATGAGGCGGGCCCGAAGATAACCCAGGAAAGAGGCGGCCAGCTGCATGAGCGAATAAGCAACAAGTGCTGCAATCACGGCTGCAGTCAGACCTTCCAGACCAAAGACGTCGCCAAACACATATTTCAGCAGAGAGCTTGCCTCGGGTATGTCCATGGTTTCGCCGGTTGGCAGGGCGTCCCCTCTCAAAACCAGCATTTGTGCCCTTAGCCAAGCAAAGAACGACTGATAGACAAAAGCTGTAACCAAAGCCAACAGGAAGCCGGCGATCCCCATAACTATGAGGCCCAAGACGTAGCGCTGATAGGCAGGATGATAAAAGGCCAGCCACGGCGCCAGATCAGAATTCGGATCTACGAGTGGCTTACCTTTGCCCTTTTTGCCCTTCTTGCCGGGCGGGCCACCAGGACCTCCGGGGCCCCCCGGTCCGCCTGGACCACCCGGTCCCCCGGGTCCGCCCGGACCCTTAGGCCCTCCAGGACCACCGGCCCCTTGCGGTCCGCCAGGGCCTCCGGGTCCTTTTGCACCACCGGGACCTCCGGGGCCACCAGGACCACCCGGGCCTCCGGGGCCACCAGGGCCTCCGGGACCAGATCCTGCAGGAGGAGGATTGCCTGGTCCACCAGGGCCCTGCGGGCCGTTCCGGTTTCCAGTTGATTGCGGACCGCCCTGCGGTCCATTGGAAGAGGAGGGTGTATTGGGTTTATCGTCTGATGCGGTCATGTGTCCTGTTCCGCGAGCGACACCAACCGCGCTGTTGATGAACGTTCTGACAAACTTAACAAGTCAGTCGTTATCAAAGCTGCTAACCGGCACGCCGCCCTAGCCTTATTGTTCCCCAGAGTTGTTGCCTTAGTGTGCCCGCAAACCAAACCGCACACAAATTAAAACTGTTTTAGGTGAGTGGTGTTGTGAGGTGTGTGAACGTCGAAGATCGCAGGCACCGGCGCAGCCGCAACTGGAAAGAGTTTTGGTGCAAGTGAATGAAGACGAAATTTTGCACAATTCCAGGGCTGGAGCTGAAAATAGTGACGTGGATCACCTCGGGTACAACCTTGGATGTGATAGGCATCACAAATCGAATGGAGTGTTGAGGCAAGTCCATTAAATCTACGTAATAATGCGACTTTTTTGGCCTGTAGCGGTGACACTCACCTTTTTTTTGGCTAGCGTAACACCATCTTCACAACACGGTGATGGGTAGTAGCGCATTAAGAGACACCGAGAGGGTGCGATAATGATCAATTCTTGGCCTGAGTTCTTTCAGAATATCGGAAATATCACGATCAAGGTTACGCCGGGTTGTAATCTGAAATGCGTGTACTGCAACGTTGAAGCAGCAACGCCGAAGACCCCGAAAATGACGGTAGATCGGTGGAAGCAGATTGCAGATTTGTGCATAACAAATACAAAGAGCCCGATGGTTGGGCTGGAGTTTCATGGCGGCGAGCCCTTGTTGCTCCCGGATGAATGGTTTGAAGAAACGGTCGCTTATTCGCGCTTTCTTGCGAAGAAGCACGGCAAGCTTCTTGACCTTCCAATGGTCACCAATGCGACCATGATTAATGAGAAGCGGTTGCAGAAAATTGCTGACCTCGGCATTCGTCTTTGCCTCAGCTGTGATGGCCCCCCGGCCATCAACGACGAATTGCGCGGTGGTGGCGAGCGTGTCGCCCGTGCACTGGGGATCGTGAAGCAGCAGGACGTTCCCAAGGGTGTGATTACGGTTCTCTCGCATTCCAATTGGAACCGCATGCCTGAAATCATGGATTGGTTTGACGGCGTTGGCGTCGATAACTTCATGATCAACTTCCTGCAGCCGCAGGGACGCGGTCTTGATGGAAACCTTTTGACCGGTGAGCAGATGTTCACTGCGATGCAGGAAATCTTCGAGCACATGTACAGCACGAATGTTTCTGTCAGCGAAGCAAATGTCGGCTCCAGAGTTGAGCGTTTTGCTCGCGGCCGGAAAACACCGCCGCCGCTCGCTTGCAGCGAGTTTCAGTGTCAGGCCGGCAGGTCCTACATTGCCATTGACACTTTCGGGTCAGTGCACCCGTGCGGTAGTGATGTGTTTAATCATGGCTTTGGCCATCTCGATCAGCCGTTCGATTTCCCGCGCTTCGATGCGATGAT
>JAJFHB010000544.1 GCA_021775795.1 Hyphomicrobiales bacterium
GATGCTATCAGGCGGCGTTGAGACCATTCTCGGCGTCAAGGTGGACCCGGCATTCGGCCCGGTGGTTTTGTTCGGCCTTGGCGGTATTTTTGTGGAATTGCTGGGTGATGTAACGCAACGGCTGGCGCCTTTCGGCATCGAAGAAGCCCACGAGATGATGCGCGAAGTGAAGGGCTTTCCGCTCTTAAACGGCGCACGCGGGGCGGAACCTGCGGATTTGGATGCGCTCGCTGAAGCGCTGTCACGCCTGTCTGTGTTTGCCCACGAGAATGCAGATCAAATTGAAAGTATCGACATCAATCCACTTCTGGTCCTGCCAAAGGGCCAGGGAGCATTTGCGGTCGACGCTCTTATCGTGCCCAGCAGCTAGAGCACTTCACGTTGATATGGAAAGCTGCATCGGCCACGAAACACATTGGTTGGCAGGCGGCCCTACGATATCTCCATCGCCACAAGACCTTCTTCAAGCCCCTGGTCGCCTTCCGCAATGTGAACAGCGGAAATCTTGCCATCGACTGGCGCCTCGTGCGGCACCTCCAACTTCATGATTTCCATGATGAAGAGCGTATCACCTTTTTTTACACCGTCGCCCTCCGAGACGAGAACTTTCCAGACAGAACCGGCCGTATCGAGTTTCACTTTGGTTGCCATTGGCGTTTCCTCTAAAAGAATATTTTGGCGTTTGAATTTCTACGAAGCCGCAATGAGGCTGACGGCAGTCTTGCCTGCAACAGGTCTGAATGCCCGTTGTTCAGGTTTGTCCGCACCAGGCCCGCTCTAAGGCCGCATTGAAAAGCCGGTGGGTCCGGTCAGATGCGCCAGCAAAGGCTGCACGCGTCCAATCCAGTCGCACAGAACAGGGCGGGTATCGCGCGGATCGATAAGCTCATGTATTGAGAAACACTCGGCGCGGGGGACCACGGACTGGCGGGCAAGCATTTCTTCTTCCAGTCGTTCGCGTTCTGCCTCAGGGTCGTCCGCTGCGGCGATGTCACGGCCAAATGCGACTGCAACGCCACCTTCGACCGGGATTGCGCCAAGCTTGGCAGACGGCCAGGCAACCACGAATCCATCCGGACCAAAATGTGCAGCTTCTGCAACACCGTGTGCCGTCCTTACAATTACGGATGCCCAGGGCACGACAGAGCTTGCTGCCGCGAGCACTGCGGATGTTCCAAAACGTATCGTGCTGGCCTTTTCCGCATCCGTGCCGATCATGAAACCGGGTTCGTCTATCAGGCTGACAATCGGCAAGTGAAACGTGTCGCAAAGTTCAATGAGGCGTCGCGTCTTTCGCGCCCCGTCAGCGGTCATTGACCCCGCCATTTGCCGGCAGTCGTTAGCGAGAATACCAACGGATTGACCCGACAGTCTGGCAAGTCCGGTGATGATGCCCCGACCGTAGAGTTTGCCAATCTCAAAGAAGCTGTTCTCATCCAAGACCAGATCGATGACGTCGCGCATTTTGTAAACCTGGCGCCGGTTCCGCGGCACGATGGAAATCAGTTCTTCGGCGCGCCGATCAGGCGGGTCATCGGCAGTTGTGCAGGGGGCAAGCTCCCATACGCTCGATGGCATGTAACTCAAAAAGCGCCGTATCTCGGCAAATGCGGCCGCTTCATCCTCAACAAGATTATCAATAGTGCCGTTCCGGGCATGTACCTCAGGGCCCCCCAGGTCTTCCTTGTTTGGGCGCCGTTGGAGTGCACGCTCGACCACCGCAGGGCCCGCCACCAGAATTTGCGAATTCTCGGTCATGACAGAAAAATGCGATGCCACCAGGCGCGCGGCTGGAAGCCCGGCAACCGCCCCAAGTGCAGCCGAGGCGACCGGCACAGTCGCCAGGGCCCTGGCTACGGATTTGAAACGCGGCACAGCATTTACCGGCGCAGGAAGACTTGAACTGGCCCCGGCTACACTACCCCCGGCACCCTGGTGAAGGCGCACCAGCGGAACCTTGTAATTGCACGCCAGCTCTTCCGCATAGACGCTCTTGCGCAGCCCGGCAGCGTTAGGAGAACCTCCCTTGAGAGTAAAGTCCTCGCCACCAACAACACATCGACGCTCACCAATCATGCCAAAGCCAAGCACATAGTTGGCCGGTGTAAAATCAGTCAACTGACCTTCGCTGTCGCGGGTCGCATCACCGGATGCACCTCCGAGCTCCTGAAAGGAGCCATCATCAAGTATGGCATCCACCCGCTCGCGAACCGTCAAAAGCCCTTTAGCGTGTTGGCGCGCGACACCTTCCTCGCCACCTTGCGCCTGAGCCAGTTTCCGCTTTTTCGCAAGCTCGTCTGCTTCCTGCTCCCAGCTCATATTCCGTTCTTTCTTTCAGCACATATGGTGACGTCGATAGCGCGCATTAGAGACGTGGACAATCCAAACTTTCTGCCGGGTGTCTGCCCACCAAATTGCCAAATGGCAGCGCCCACGAACGCCGATTGTAAGATGTGCGCGTGAAAAGCGCCGCCCTGCAGATCTTTGATTTCCAGTCGTGCGGCGACATATGATCTTGTTGAAGCACGCCGGCTCCGGGAGGAAATATTCTTACATCCCAGAACCGGCGCAAATGCGAGTTCATCCATGTATGGAGTTGGATGATGCTTTCCGCTTTTCTTACTCTGTCGACCCCAGTGCCCGGATCAACTTTCGGCCTTCGGTTGAGGCCCCTTGCCTTTCATGGATGGACCATGACTGAACGGGGAGTCACCCAAGTGCAACCAACCGTGATAGCGGGGAAGTTCGTCGACTGTGTCAAACCAGGCAATCCGCTCGTCCGTCCAAATGTGAGCCTCCGGAACCAAAGCGTCGGGATCATCAGCGGTGCTGACGAAGACCTCAACCAGATCGCCGCCCAGTTCAGCCACATGGCCTTCCCAGGTCAGCGGCGTTCCGCACTTGCCACAGAAACCACGTTTGATGCCTTCTGATGAAGCATAGATGCTCCGATCATCGCCGCTCCATTCGATCTCATCTTTGAGATAACCCG
>JAJFHB010000545.1 GCA_021775795.1 Hyphomicrobiales bacterium
GGTTGATACATGTCGATGATGCTGCGTGCAAAATCGAGCGTATTGGCGCCTTCGTTGACGAGGATGGCGTCGGGCCGATCCTTGATGACATTGCGCAATGCGCCGAGCGCACCGTGGAAATCCATCGGTACTGCATTGTTCATCAGTTTTGGTGCCATGCGGGCAAGATTGGTATCCCGCTTGGTGCTGATCGCCTCCGTCCATGCAGAGGGCGGCACCGCCCAATCTTTGCCCATGCCCGCAAGCAAAGCCTCTACACAGGAACCAATGTCTCCCACCAGCGGCGCTGCAATCTCAACATTGCTGTCCATTTCCCTGGGCTCGATGTCGATCTGTACAAACTTTTTGGGTTGATCGCCCCATTGCTTACCCTTGCCGTGAGACAGCAGCCAGTTGAGCCGGGCCCCGATCATCACCACCACATCAGCCTCTTTCAGAACAAGCGATCGCGCCGCCCCAGCCGATTGAGGATGCGTGTCAGGCAACAGGCCCTTGGCCATGCTCATGGGCAAGTAGGGAATGCCACTTTTCTCAACGAAGGCACGAATGTCATCATCAGCTTGTGCATATGCGGCACCCTTTCCGAGAATGATAAGGGGCCGTTCGGCTGACTTCAAAACATCAAGGGCACGGGCGACAGCGTCAGGTGCAGGAAGCATCCGAGGTGCAGGATCCACAACTTTCACCAACGACTGCGCACCGGCCACCGCATCCATGCTTTGGCCAAAGAGCTTGGCGGGCAGATCAAGATATACGCCGCCGGGCCGCCCTGAACAGGCGGCGCGAATGGCGCGGGCAATACCGATGCCTATATCTTCGGCATGAAGAATGCGGAAGGCTGCCTTGCAGAGCGGCTTGGCAATCGCCAACTGGTCCATTTCCTCATAATCGCCCTGCTGCAGGTCGACAATCTCGCGCTCGGATGAGCCGCTGATCAGGATCATCGGGAAGCAGTTTGTCGTGGCGTTGGCCAGCGCCGTCAGGCCGTTCAGAAAGCCGGGCGCAGAAACCGTCAGGCAGATGCCGGGCTTTTGCGTCAGGTAGCCCGCTATGGCAGCAGCATTACCCGCATGCTGTTCGTGCCTGAACGAAATAACGCGCATTCCTTCAGCCTGCGCCATACGGCCAAAGTCTGTTATGGGAATGCCTGGCACACCGTAAATGGTGTTCAGGTCATTGAGTTTCAGCGCGTCGATCAGCAGATGAAAACCGTCGGTCAGCGCCTGCGGTGCCTCGGCTTCTCCAGATTTAGCATCAATGCTCTGCACTGTTGCTGACATAAAACGTCTCCCTCAAAAATCTCATTCTTGTTGCTTAGACTGCCACTTTCCCCGGCATTCCAGGCTCGATCCAGGTGCTCGCAATATGCGCATGGAGGTTCAATGTGTGCTCACGCACGAGCCTTTCGGCGAGATCCGCATCGCGGGCTTCCAGGGCCTGTATGATGTGCGTATGGTCGACGATCGACTTGGCGATCCGATCCGCCTCGGACATGGTGCGGGCGCGGACAGCGCGCATGTGAAGAAACAGGTTTTCGGCTGTGGTCTTCAACAGCGAACACTTTGACAATTCCAGGATACGCAGATGGAAGCGAATGTTCGTGTCTGAGTACTCATCTATATGGGCACTGAGTTCATCCTGCTGAAAAGTGCCGAACATGCGTTTCAGGCTGGCCAGTTCGTCATCACTTGCATACTCGGTGGCAAGCCGGGCAGCCATTCCTTCGAGTGCTGCCCAGACGGTCACCATTTCCAGAATCTCATCAATCGATTTGCGGGCGATGAAGACGCCCTTTCTGGGGACGATACGCACAAGCCCTTCCTGCTCCAGGCGGGCAAGCGCTTCTCGAATAGGCGTGCGTGAAATGTTGAACTGCTCAGATAGCTGGCGTTCGTCGAGTTTAAGCTCAACGTCGTCATCATAGATGTTCATCGACGTGATAGCTTCGCGCAAAACCTCGTAGATATGTTCTTTGAGGCTGAAGGTGCCTTGCACCGGCTGCACTACTAGCTTCTCTGCCATGACCAATCCGCTCAGGAACAGGCTCGCTCAACGCAAACCACATTTGCAGCAATGCTGCGGCCTCATGTTTCTGGTATACATTAGCCCAGAGCCCACGCAGCAGCAAGGCAGAAGGCGCATTTTTGCGCTAAAAGTCTCCCCATCGCAGATAACACCGCGTGGCAGCACCTCGACGAGGTTACATCAGATTGAGCCTGCAACGCGAGTGAACAGGCCGACGTATCGATAAACTATTCTGGCGCCGTCGCTCGATCGAAGGAAATCCAATGCCAAAATCCGAAGCTGACAAGAACATTGAAATGCACAAACTAACTGCATCCCAATGCAACAATGCTGCCTGGGAACTCATTGAAAAACCAAAACTTGAACCAGCTGAGCTTGTTGATCTCGTCTCATGCGCAGCCACGGCAAGACATCACTGGCAAATTATCGGCACAGACGCACAGATTGCCCACGCAGACCTTCTCTTTGCCTGGGCGATGGCGCGTTCGGAGGCCGGCAAAGCGGCCATCCATGCCGCCCTTCATGCGCTCAGCCACTTTGAATCGAACCCCTCAGCCATTTGGGAAAGGGCTTTTGCGCAGTCTGCCCTGGCGGCGGCATACTGGAGTGACGGTGACCTTGACAATTATGGTGTTCACTACGCAATTGCGAAGGAATTGGGCTCTCAGTTGTCGGACGAAGATGCGCTGCCGTTTCAAGCCGCTTTTTGCACTTTGCCCATTCTTTCTTGAAGTTGACCCCATTACCAAAACTGATGGATGGAAACACTTCTATGGCGTCAGGTTGGTTGCCCGAACAGCTAGACAGTCTCCGAACGGCGTTGTGTTACGCCATTGCGGGGTAACGGTAAGGCGGTTCGCAACTCACCCAGATCTCGCATGCCTGACTCTCGTCCATGAGATTTGCCATATTGGGGATACTGCAGGTCAGAATCCCGGAAGCTCTTGAGCGGCTGACCAAGTGTAAATATTCCGCGTTCCCGCGTGGAACGCACCCGCTCCATGTCTATGGAGACCGGCATTACTTCCTGACCGTGGCCCGCCTGATGAATGACATCACCTTCAGGGCCAAGAATGACCGAGCGGCCGTAGCCCAGTGCACCGGCATTGTTGATGTCAAAAAAGTAGCACTGATTGGTGGCTGCACTGGCACGGGCGATGGACAATTCTACGTCGCGATCGATGGTGTTCGTCAGGGAGGGATGCAGAATAACTTCCGCACCGAGATGCGTAAGCGCGCGGGTCGTTTCGGGAAACCACATGTCGTAACAGATAGAGAGGCCGAAGCGCCCAACTCCCGGCACATCAAAGACCGTATGCTCTGAGCCGGGCTCCACACCCTTTTCGTACGGCAGAAACGGAAAAAGCTTGCGGTGCCGTGCAATGACCTGGCCCTCGGGATCAA
>JAJFHB010000546.1 GCA_021775795.1 Hyphomicrobiales bacterium
CAGGCCTTGCGGCCTTGTGCTCGCCTATTGGCAGACGGCGCTTGCAGATGCTGAAAGGGACGTGCCTGGCAGGTGACGTCTGCAGGTTCAGCCACTCGAACAGTTGGGAGCGTGCACGTGGTTGAACGCTATAAGGCCCGGGTGCTCTGCATTGCCGTCAGTGCGCAACTCAGATCGGCGCTGAGCACTCTGTTCGAAGCCAGTGAATTGCTGGAAGCGCTTTTTGTGAATCGGCCCGACGCACTGTTCACCGAAATGCAGGATAGCAAACCAATTCTCGCAATCATCGAAGATATTGAAGGAACGCTGGATGGTCTGTCGATTGTACAGAGCATTCGCCGCTCGGAACAGAGCCCCAACATCAGGTTGCCAACACTCCTGATCTTCAATGAGACGACATACAAACGCGTTCTGGCAGCGTCCGACGCTGGTGCAAACCATATCCTCACTGCGCCCTTTACGTCGCAAGAATGTTGGGAGAGCATCGAAGATACGCTGACGGACGAGCGTCCGTTTGTCGAAACAAAACAATATGTCGGTCCGGAAAGACGAGGGCCAGCGGCGTCAAAATTCGGTGGTTCTGACCGACGCACAAATCGCTGAAGCCCGGTAGCGGGATGCCTGTTGCGGTCCGTCTTTTCTGATCTGCACCGAAAACAGATATTCGCCCCTGACGATGTGCCAGGGGCGTTGAGTTTGTTTATTAGCCAGGCTGGCAGTTGCCATGGCCGAAGGAACCTTCAAACGGGCCGGTGCAGACGTAGCCCGGGCTGCACATCTGCTGTCCGCTTTCACGGCCGGGGAGCGTGTCGCATCCACCGCCCGAGGCCTGGCAGTTGCCATGGCCGAAAGAGCCTTCAAACGGCCCGGTGCAGATCAGACCTGAATCACAAAATTGCTGACCACCGTCACGGCCCGAAACTGTGTCGCAGCCCTCGCCGACGCCGGCGGCGATGACCGGTGAAAAGCCAAGCATCAGGGTAACCGCTGCTGCTGCAAATACTATCTTCATTTTGTCGTCCTGTTTCTTGAATGGTTGATGGGTGTGGCGGGCCATCACTGCCCGCTTCACGTTTGGCAGGGCCAAGGATGTCCGCTTCAGGCCCCTCATTCCCCATCTGCCCTGCCGAGCGGGAAAATACACAGACAAATTGCCATTTCCTATGGTTTTCTTGCGACATGATCTGTTTGTAATGTTGCCGTCCTCCGCAGGTCACTGCCGCGACGCAACGGGCGAGGGTTGTTTTTGATCTCCCGGCCGCATGTTCATGGCTGCGACACCGACAAGGGCAGCGAGAAGCCCCAAACCAACCGGCCAGGTGATCTCCTCACCTAGAAAAACAATGCCAAGCAGGACGCCGACACCGGCGCGGAGGTAAGCCTGACTTGCAACCCCCAGTGAGCCCAGTGTCTTGATCAGCCGAAAATAAATCAGCAGCGCTATGCCGGTGCAAAAGAGGCCAAGCATTGCTGCTGCCCCCATGGCCTGGGAGGAGGGCGCTAGCCGCCAGGGCTGATCAATAATCAGGGCCAGGGGTACAAGCCAGACGCTGGCCCAGATCATTGTTCCTGCAGCCGTCTGTGTGGCAGACAGATGCGCAAACTTCTTGCCGTAAATGGCAGCGCCCGCATAGAGCATTGCACCGGTGAGGGCGGCAAGCTGACCGGCGATCTGCATCCCCAGACCCTCAATCGCCTCTGCACCGACAATCAGAACGACTCCGAAAAAACCCAGAAAAGCACCGGCAAACTTTAGCGCGCCGGCAGGTTCATGGCGGGTGAGGGCGACCGTAAACAGGAAAACGAAGAGGGGCGACGTAGAATTCAAAACACTGGCAAGCGCGCTGTCCACATGCTGCTGGCCCCAGGCGAGGATTGTCCAGGCGCCGATGGCATTGAGAAACGACTGCACCAGTAATTGCTGCCACGTCTTACCATCGCGCGGCAGGTGTTCGCCGCGCCAGTGCATGATGGCGAGTAGGAATGCCGCCGCCAGCGTCACCCGGATAGCAATGAGCGTGAACGGTGGAACTTCAGCAACGGCGATTGAGATGAAAAGATAAGAGGATCCCCAGAGAACGGCCAGCAATCCGAGGAAGCCGAATTCAATCCAGCGTCGCGAGTGTGCCTGCGCCGAGACGGCAGGTTCACTCATTGCCGGTACGCGGACTGTGCGGTGCAGAGGCAAGTTTCAGGAAGGTTCGGTCTTCGCGTAAAAGAAATTTCTCACGCATTGCAAACTCATAGTTCGCCTGCCCCAAAGGGTCGGCTGAAAGCCGTTGCCGGTAGGCCTCATAGGCGGCAAGGCTTTCAATATTGTAGACACCATAGGCAAGCGTTGACGAGCCTTCGTGCGGTGCAAAGTAACCGATAAGATCAGCGCCGCAGCGGGGAATGGCTTCCCCCCAGGTGCGTGCATATTGAGCGAACTGTTCCTTCTTTGAGGGATCAATGTGGTAGCGGATGAAGCAGGTGATCATCATGTGTTCTCCAGTTGCGATGACCTGAAACTCGCACATTGTGTGACGTTAATGCTTCGTCTATGGTCAAACTATGAAAGAGGGACCAGACATTGCTCTGCTGGGCGCGCTGATCGGTGACCCGGCGCGTGCCAACATGTTGACGAGCCTGATGAGCGGCAAAGCTCTGACCGCAAGTGAACTTGCCGCCGAAGCCGGAATTACGCCGGCAACGGCCAGCGTTCATCTCAAGAAGCTTCTGGCTGCAGCGCTGTTACGCCAGCGCAAACAGGGCCGCCATCGCTACTTCGCCCTCGCCGATGATGAAGTCGGAAGCCTGCTTGAGACCTTGATGGGTCTCGCCGCCAAACGCGGCATGCTACGCACCCGAACCGGACCGAAGGACCCGGCATTGCGCAAAGCGCGGGTCTGTTACAACCATCTGGCGGGCGATCTTGGCGTGAGCCTCTATGAAGGTCTCATCACGACCGGCCATCTCCGTGAAGACGACGATGAGGTGACCCTCACTGTAGCCGGGCAGGCAAGCATGGAACAGTTCGGCATTGATGTCGGTGCCCTGCAAAGCGGCCGCCGCGCCTTGTGCAAATCCTGCCTTGACTGGAGCTCACGCCGGACGCATCTGGCCGGCGCACTGGGCACAGCCCTGCTTGGCCGCTTCTATGACCTGGGCTGGGCAAAGCGGCAGGAAGGGTCCCGTGTCATCACCTTCTCGGGCAGCGGTGAGAAAAAGCTGCTCGAACAATTCGCTGCATAAACATGATGCAATCTGGCATCTGTGAGATGGACGCGCGGCCAGAGTTGATTTACCAGAGCAACATAATTTCACAGGACAGATCACCCGCTCGTGAAGGTATGCAAAGACGATGGACATGGACCCGAAAGAACTGCTCCGCAGTTTGTTTGATCTCGCCGCTGCAGCGGCGGCGCCATCCGTTTGCGTTCCGCCCAACTTGCCGACGCCCAGTAGAGGCCGCACCATCGTGCTTGGCGCTGGCAAAGCAGCAGCCTCCATGGCGCGTGCAGTGGAAGAAAACTGGTCCGGCCCGCTTGAGGGATTGGTGGTTACGCGCTACGGGCACGGTGTCGCCTGCGACCACATCGAGGTGGTTGAAGCCTCGCACCCGGTTCCCGACGCTGCGGGCTTTGAGGCCGCGCAACGTATTCTGGAGCGCGCCCGTGATGCCCGCGAAGGTGATCTGGTTCTCTGCCTCATATCAGGCGGTGCATCGGCTCTTTTGACAGCCCCGGCAAGTATTCTCAGTCTTGATGAGAAGCAGGACATCAATCGTCAGTTGCTTGCCTGTGGCGCCTCGATCTCTGAAATGAACTGCGTGCGCAAACATCTCTCTGCCATCAAGGGGGGACGGCTTGCTCTGGCGGCGGCCCCGGCAAGGGTTGTCTCGTTGCTCATTTCCGATGTTCCCGGAGATGATCCGGCAACGATTGGTTCGGGGCCGACAGTTGCCGACCCCACCACACGTGAGCAAGCCTCTGAGATTATCAGCCGATACAAGCTTTCGGTGCCCTCTGCAGTGACCAGCTTTTTGAACACACCGGAGGCGGAAACGCCAAAGCCCGGTGACCCTCGTCTGACACAGGTCGAAACAAAGCTCATTGCCGCACCTGCACTTTCGCTCAAGGCGGCGGCAGATGCTGCCCGTGCTCAGGGATTGAGCATCATTGATCTCGGCGATGCCCTTGAGGGTGAAGCCCGCGATGTGGGCCTGGCTCATGCTGATCTGGCGCTCAACATTGCAGATGCCGGCCACAATCTGCCAGCGCTCATTCTCTCAGGCGGCGAGACAACGGTAACGATCCGAGGGCAGGGACGCGGCGGCCCCAACACTGAATATGCCCTCGCCATGGCCATGGCTCTGCAAGGCTCAGCCCGCGTCCATGCCATTGCCTGCGATACGGATGGTATTGATGGTTCGGAAGACAATGCCGGTGCAATCATTGCTCCGGACACGATTGCACGGGCCCAGGTCCATGGCCTCAACCCGGAAGAGTTTCTGCGCCGGAATGATGCCTGGTCCTTCTTCTCTGCACTCGACGATCTTGTGGTGAGCGGGCCGACCCTGACGAACGTCAATGATTTCCGCGCCATTCTCGTTACCTGATCTGCCGGATAGAATTAGCAAGTCATTTCAGAGCTTTGATGCGTGTACGGATGGTTACGCAAGCGCGTTTATCCGTATACAGCGCAAGTGCAGCATGTACGAGATGTAACCCGATTGCTGTGTGCGCTGTGATCT
>JAJFHB010000547.1 GCA_021775795.1 Hyphomicrobiales bacterium
GGCATCGACAAAGAACTCAGTCATTACGTTCTTTCACTTCATTCCAACTGTTGAACGGCCAAGCAATTGGTTGGGCGAGCCCCAAGCTTGCCGTTCAAGGCCGCTTTTATAGAGCAACTGGGAGTGCCTCAACGACTTTGACCTACATTGTTGAAACAGGAGGTTCGCTGGAGCGCCTGTCGACATTGTTTTGGCAGACGCGGCAGAAGTTCATGTGGATCTTGTCGAGTGATCCCGGCCCGCCCTATGATGAGGACCGATTGAGCAGTTTGAAACACAAGGCGAAAAGTCATGAGCACAGCATTCCAACCAAAAGGCGTCTGGAGAGCATTCGGGTGCCACTCCATGGGACTCGTTGTGTCTGAAGGCCGCCAGATATTATTGAGCGGGCAGGTCGCATGGGATGAAAACCGCCACATCGTCGGCGTTGGCGATATGGGGGCCCAGGCTGAACAGACCTTTCGTAACATTCAGGCGTCTCTTGCCGCGGTCGGCGGGATGATGGCCGACGTTGTGTCGATTGTGACCTACGTGACAACCTCTGAGGGTCTTCGCGACATCCACGATGTGCGAATGAAGTATTTTCCCGAACCCTATCCCGCGAGCACGCTTGTTCAGGTCGCAGCGCTGGTAGAGCCCGAGCTTCTCATCGAGGTGACGGCGATTGCGGTTGTGCCTGAAGACAGGTACCGGGAGCCCGATGTTGCTGCTGTTACCTCTTTCGATGAAAGCGAAGGCGGGTTCAACATCTGACCATAATCCTGAGATGGCCTTTGGCAAAACGTGCAGACAGAAGTGAGAACAGGAAATGACACCAGAAGAAATCCAATCACACGCGCCCAAGGTGTTGTCGCCTGAGCAGCGCGCCGGTTACTTCGCAAACGGCTATCTGTCGGTGGAAAGCCTGGTTCCCCGGCAAACCATGGCCGAGCTGCTTGAGGTAACGGAGGGGTTTGTTGATGCCAGTCGCGCCGAAACCGCATCCGGCGGGATGTTCGACATAGGCCCCGGCCACAGTGCGGAGGCGCCGGTACTGAGGCGCCTGAAGAAGCCGGACCAGCAGCATGATGCTTACTGGCGGTTTGCCAGCGGCCTGATGGCGGACGTGGCGGCCGATCTTCTGGGACCGGATGTCGTGTTTCACCATTCAAAACTGAATTTCAAATGGTACGATGAAAGCGATACGGTGAAATGGCACCAGGACGCGCAGTTTTTTCCACATACGAACTACAACGTTCTGACGATCGGCTGTTACCTTGCGGACACTGATATGTCGAATGGACCCTTGGGTGTTCTGCCGGAAAGCCATAATCGTGAGCTTTATGATCAATATGATGCGGCTGGAGAATGGACCGGTTGTCTGAGTGAAGCTGATGCGGGCGCCATAGATATGGCGCGCGCCGTTTACCTGACCGGAAAAGCCGGTTCGATCACCGTGCACAACTGCCGCACCGTGCACTATTCACCTTCTTCCAGATCTCCTAATCCGCGGCCGTTGCTCCTCAATTGTTATACGTCGGCGGATGCAAAACCTTATACGCCCCATCCCGATCCATCGGAGAACACTTACAAGATTGTGAGAGGGCAACCGGCGCGGTGGGCGCAGCATGATCCGCGACCCTGTCAGATACCGCCTGATTGGTCCGGCGGCTATACGTCCATCTATGCAGCCCAGGCCGGCGAAGGCTAGAGGCGCATGCACAACCGGACAATTGTCTCGCCCTTCTATCTGGAAGAGCCGGTGGAACGTCTCGTGGAAATGGCACCGGATGACTGGACCGTACAGCGTCCGGTGCTTACCGGATCAGATGTACAAGCCCGCCTGTCCCAGATTCATGCTCCACTTGCATTGGCGGTGGATGCAGCGTTGAGAGAAGGCGAAAGGCCGGTGGTCCTGTCCGGTGATTGCTGCGTGACCATTCCCGTTGTTGCCGGCCTGCAGCGCGCCGGGTTAAGCCCCACCCTCATCTGGTTTGATGCCCATGGTGATTTCAACACCTGGGAGACGAGCCCAAGCGGTTTCCTCGGCGGCATGCCCCTGGCGATGATCGCAGGCCGCGGCGAGATGCGCATGCCGGAGGCCGTTGGTATGACGCCTCTGGCAGAGGAGGACATTATCCTTGTAGATGCCCGGAATCTTGATCGCGAAGAGCAAGCAGCACTTGAGGCCTCGAAGGTGGTGCATGTAAAGGAAGCTGCCTCACTGTTCGAAACGGCGCTTCCCGGTGGACCATTATATGTGCATTTCGACACCGACATTTTGCCCGCGGAAGAGGCCCCGGCTATGAACTACCCCGTGCCTGGCGGGCCGAATGCTGCGATCATGCAATCCATTTTCACCCGCCCGGCCGCTACAGAGCGCGTTGTGGCCGCATCCATGTCTGCCTGGAACCCCGTGCTTGATGAAGACGGGGGCACGGAGCAAGTCTGTCTTCAAACATTCAATGCGCTGGTGGGCTAGAGCGGGACAGGCCTTTAAGTCCGTCAGAAACCATCAACTGACAGTGTCAACAGTGAAGCCTGC
>JAJFHB010000548.1 GCA_021775795.1 Hyphomicrobiales bacterium
TTTTGCCCATGCGGAAATCACAGGTTTCGACGCTGATGCCGCCAGATCATCAAAGGGCGTCTTAGGCGTGTTCACGGCGCTGGATCTGGATCAGGACGGTCTGGGCACGATACCGTGCATGTTTCCCATCACCGGCAAGAACGACAAGCCAACGATCGTACCCGAGCATCCGGCCCTCGCGCGCACTAAGGTGCATTATGTGGGTGAGCCGGTAGCCCTCGTTGTTGCCGAAACTCAAGCTCTAGCCAGAGACGCTGCAGAGTTGGTAGACGTGGATTACAACGACCTGCCATCGGTCACCGAGACTGCCCGATCCCTCAACCCGGATGCGCCACAGATCTGGCCTTCAGCGCCGAACAATCTGTCGGTCGATTGGGAAACAGGTAACGCGGAGGATGTGGAACATGCCTTCGCCGCAGCCGTCCACACAACTTCCGTTTCTCTGGTCAACAACCGCATCGCCGTCAATCAGCTCGAACCGCGCGCTGCCCTTGGAGAGTTTGATCCCCTATCCGGTTGTTTGACACTGATCACGCCGAGCCAGGGCGTGCATGTCATGCGAAGCCAGTTGGCAGAGCATGTTTTCAAGGTTCCCGAAGACATGCTTCGGGTGATCACGCCGGACGTCGGTGGTGGCTTTGGCGCACGGGTCTTTTGCAACAGCGAGCAGATCCTGGTCCTGTGGGCTGCCCGTCGCCTGCAACGGCCTGTGCGCTGGACGGCAGATCGCAGCGAATGCTTCTTCTGCGATGGCCAGGCAAGAGATCACGTGAGCACGGCGGAACTGGCGCTTGATGGAGAGGGCTGCATATTAGGGCTGCGTGTGTCGATTGTGGCCAACCTGGGGGCCTATGCCATTCACTATGGCCCGGCCATCCCGACGGATTACTGCTGCGGCGTGCTTGCCGGTTGTTATCGGGTGCCCGCCCTTCACGCCGAGGTCAAATGTGTCTTCACAAACACCGTACCGATAGACACCTATCGGGGCACGGGCAGGGCAGAGGGCATCTATCTGCTCGAAATGCTGATTGATGCAGCCGCCCGGGAGCTCGGCCTGTCGCCGGCAGAGTTCCGACGGCGCAATTTCATCAAGCCGGAAGAGCTGCCCCACACGACAGCGACTGGACTTGTCTATGATACAGGCGACTTCGCCAACGTGATGAGCAAGGCGCTCAACACCGCTGATTGGTCCGGGGTGGAACAGCGCAAAGCCGATGCTCTCCAACAGGGAAAATACCTCGGATTTGGCCTGACAACCTATCTGGCTTCGACCGGTGGGAGCGACCAGGAATATGCCCGGGTGAGGCTGGATGATGACGGCGGTATCTGCCTCCACATCGGAACGCAATCATCGGGGCAGAACCACGAGACAGCATATGCCCGCCTGATCAGCCAGAAGCTTGGCATTGATGCAAATCTGGTTCGGGTTTGCCAGGGAGACAGCAGCGATTTGCCCCTGGGCGGTGGAACAAGCTTTTCACGGTCGCTGCTCATGGGGGGGCTTGCCGTACACGGTGCCTGCGACCTGCTCATTGGTCAGCTCCGCGAACTTGCAGCATTGCTGCTGCAAACAGAGGCTAAAACCATCAGCCTTGGCAAGGCGGCTTTCGAAGCCGTCGACGGGCAAAGAAGCATCAGTTTCCCGGAAATTGCTGCAGCAGTTGCAGATGGAGCCATAGACGCCAGCCTGGGGGAAGACAGAAACATCCCTCTGGAGGCCAGCTACACATCCGATGATGTGCCTGTCACATTTACGAACGGCTGCCATGTTTGTGAGCTGCTGGTTGATCCCCAGACGGGGCAAATCCAACTGCAGAATTATGTCATTTCAGATGACATCGGCACGGCCATGAACCCTTTGCTTGCCGCCGCTCAGGCCCATGGCGGCGTTGCCCAGGGTATCGGACAGGCTCTGCTGGAACAGGTATTCCATGATCCCGACAGCGGCCAGCTCCTGACTGGCAGCCTGACAGATTACTGTCTGGCGCGCGCCGACCAGATCCCACCCCTCCAGGTCGATTTTACGGGCTCTGTTCCCTGCCTTACGAATTTCATGGGTGTAAAGGGTGCCGGCGAGGCTGGTACTATTGCTGCTCCACCGGCGGTGATGAGCGCTCTGCTTGATGCTCTGACGCCCCTGGGCGTCCGGCATATCGACATGCCTGCAACGCCGGAGCGCGTGTGGCAGGCCATCCGCACCAGCAAACGTTTCCATAGCAAAGTGAAAGGCTCTAGAAGTTGATGTCCAGATATTCGCGCTCAATGACAACTTCGAGCGCTTGCGCACCGGCAAGAATTTCTTCAAACGCCTCCCGGCAGCCTTTCAGCCTTAGCATCTGCTCCTCGCTCGGCACACCACCCTGGGCGGTATTCGCGGTCTGGAGCAGCTCTTTCAGATAGATCCCGCGCAGTTTTGCAACGACCGCCATCACCGGCAGGATGTCATCCATCTCCAACGTGGGGATAATCGGGCTGATCACCTCCCGGTTAACTTTGCGGAGGACATGCTCGATATTCTGGATTTTTCGTCTGGTAGCAGGCGTCGCCATCTGCATCGTCCGGGTCCTTGCCGATTTTCGCTGCCTAAGCCTACCCCGGATCGGTTCACATCGGCTTAACACACAAGCCAAAAAAAGGACGCGGATCAGCTCAAGCTTCAATTGCTTCGCGTTGGCGACTACAAGCGGCAACGGCCTGTTCAATACATCACAACACAACCTGCTTGAGCCCGCGTGGTAGCGTCGATAGTTTGCGGAGAGGCGGAGGGCGGCATGACACCGCCCAGAAAAACAAGGCTGATAAAGCCTGGAAAGCAGGAAAATGATCCGCGAATACACAACCAGTGACACTGACGCCCTGATCGCTGTCTGGGACAAGGCCGAAGCGGAAGCGCACCCTTTTCTGCCCCAAAGCGTCAGGGATCAGGTGCGCAAGGATATGCGCAACATATACCTGCCAAACGCCGAAACATGGGTCGTCGAGCACGATGGGAATACGGTCGGCTTTATCGCCATGATCGGAACCGAAATCGGCGGTCTTTTCCTTGATCCTGCCCAACAAGGCAAAGGCTTGGGGCGGCAAATGGTAGACCATGTTGTCGCTCTTAAGGGGCCATTGACTGTCGAGGTCTTCAAAGACAACAAGATCGGCCTGCCGTTCTACGAAAGATATGGCTTTGTCCGCACCGAAGAGGGCATGTTTGAAGCAAGCGGGCACTCAACCCTTAAAATGGCGATGCCTGCCAACTGACAAGCGGTTGCACCGCGCTTCTCAAAAAGCGCCCGCCAATCTGCGAGAACGGATAATGGGTCAAGAGCAGACGATGAAGTCAGGGTTTTGCTGATTGAACCAAAGGGCGAGCCCAATTCAGGCGACCCGGATCGAGAGCTCAGGATATGAGCAGAAGGAGGCGTTATGCCAATCGAATTTGAGGGTGGATGCCTTTGCGAAAAGGTCCGGTACAGGTCCACCGCAAAACCAATAGTTACAGCACATTGTTATTGCACCGACTGCCGGAAAATAGGCGGCACGGGACATGCAACTCATACTGTCGTTCCCTTTGACGCTTTCGAATTAACAGGCGCAGTGACTGAATTCGATCGGGTGGCAGACAGTGGAAATCGTATCAACCGTCGGTTTTGCCCGAGTTGCGGCAGTGCGCTCTATCACACGCGCGAGGGCCTAAGCGGGATGGTCGTCATCCGCACATCATCGATGGATGACCCGGAACTGGCAAAGCCGGAAAGAGCTTTATACACCGGCAGCGCCATATCCTGGGATCACCTTGACCCTGATTTATCGAATTTTGAGAAAATGGCTCCGCAAAGAGCAACCCCTTCTCAACTGCCCGAATAGAACAACCATGTCGCAAAACGAGCCCTTTCGCCCCGGTAGAAAACGGTGAGAATGGGCTGT
>JAJFHB010000549.1 GCA_021775795.1 Hyphomicrobiales bacterium
GCAAGTCGTCGTCCCTTGGTGTTGTGTGCCACAGGCGGAATGAACGCACGATGAACGAGGCCGCTGGATTGCCCGCCAGCGCTTCGCTAGAGTGTGAACAATGGCTCGGGCGGCATCGGATTTCTTAACCACCGCCCGAAGTAACCTCAGGAACCCGGATGGCGCTGCACCTCTCCAGGCTGGCCGATTATGTTATGGCCTACGCGCAGGAAACCCCGAAGGCAGAGGCGATTGTATTTGACGATTATCGCGTCAACTATCGCCAGCTTGCCCATGCGGTTGATCTGTTGGCGCGTGCCCTGATCCGTGTCGGTGTACATCATGGCGACCGTGTGGTGCTGGTCACGCCTCCCAATCCGGAGTTCCTTGTTTTTTTCCTCGCCACGGTTCGTATCGGCGCCATTTTTGTCGGCGTCGACCCGCGCCAGCCCTACGACGAAATTGAATCCGTCGTGCATGATGCAAAGCCTCAGGTGTTGGCAGGCGTGGCCAAGTTCAACAACCGCGACATTCGCGAGGACCTTGCCGCCATAATGTTCTCGTGCCCCGACATTGAAGAGTACGTGATCATCGGCGGAACCCCGCACCGCTACGGCGTGGCCTTTGATGACTTTTTGCAGGCCGGCGCGGGCGTACCCATAAACCGCGTTGAAGCCTTTGCTGAAAAGGTTCAACCAGACAACATTGCAGCTTTCGTCTACGTGCCTGGCCCGACCGGCGCCCTGAAGGCCGTGATGCTCTCACACCAGAATTTTGTCGAGGTCTACAGCCGAACCGTGGACATTTATCCTGCCGCCCGGGTACGCCTCATCAATAATTTCCCCATCAATCAAATCGATTGTCTGGGCGGGGCTCTCACGCACGCTTTGATATCCGGCGGCTGCCAGGTATTCATGGAAACCTTCGACGCCGCCGAATCCATCAAGGTTGTGGAACGGGAAAAAGTCTCGGTGTGGGGGCAGGAAATAGGAATGTTCCACCACCTCGTACACGAGCCGGCTTTCGGCACGGCTGATTTCTCCAGCCTCAAGCAAATCTGGTGGACCGGCGGCACGGCACCTCCATCGCTCGTCGCCAAACTCGCCGACCTGCCGGGGACTTGCTCAACCAGATGGGGTATCGCCGAGACCTGCGGTCCCGTTCTGCTCTCTGACCCGGAAATGGATGCGAAACTCCTCGGCACGGTCGCCGGCCAGCCTACGCGCGGCTTTGATCTTCGTCTCGTTGATGGCCGGGGCAGGCTTGCCGGAGATGGTGAGCCGGGCCGTATACAGGTTCGCGGCGGCTGCGTAATGCCCGGATACTTCAACCGTCGCGAAGAATCACTGGATGCTTTTGACGCTCAGGGTTGGCTGACCACTTCCTATGTGGCCACACGTGATGAAGGCAATGACATTCATATTATTGGCGCCCTGGATGATCTCTATATCGGCGGTGGCTTCGCCATTCACCCGGGTGAAATCGAAAGGGTGCTCGAGCGCCATCCAGCGGTCTTGAGAGCGGCCGTTCTGGGCATCGCCGATCCGGTTCACCGCCAGGTGGGGGTTGCTTTCATTCAACCCATTCCAGGCCAGCAACTACCGGTTCCAGAGATAGAAAACTACGCGAACGGGCGCCTCGCCCCCCATGCGCAGTTGAGCCAGATATTTGTCCGCGAACATTTGCCGGAAGACCTGCTGTGCCGCATTGACCGCAAGGCGTTGAAGGTGGATGCGCGACGGCAAATGTCGATATCAAGCGGTTTCCGTCCCAAGCGCTTTCGTGGGACAGACAATTTTTAAGCTCATGCACTGCAGCACAAATTTTTCGCGGGCAGGAGCAAAATAACATCAGACTTGGGCTCAATCTTCGAAAAACGGCCTTGGAACGACAGGTCAAATTCAACTCCATGGCAATCCGAATCATTCGCCAGACATAGAGCCGGCAGGCGCCAAAACTGCGAAAATTCAGGCGAAATTCGAAATGTCCACAAATCAAATGCGATGAATGGCGACGCAGCAAAGTTTTTGTGCTCATAGACAATTTGATTTTGCTATCGTCTCCACTCATTCACTGGCGAGTTCTGCCCTTATCAACGCGACGGATACCTTATGAGCGAAACCAGCAAGAAGCCGGAAAACCGCTATGTGAATGATTTGCGGCGCTTTGATTTCACCCAATCGCAAGTCCTGAAAACACGAAGCGCAATCCTGCCGGTCGGTCTGTCCGCTCTGTTTCTGGCTTTCATTGCGATTATCGTTGGCACCGGCCACAGTTCTGCGGGCGAAGAATGGATAATGATCGTCAGCGCCGCGGTCGTTGGTGGTTACATGGCGCTGAATATCGGCGCCAACGATGTCGCCAACAATATGGGGCCAGCTGTTGGCGGCAAAGTCATCACCGTGATGACGGCAGTCATAATCGCAGCGGTTTGCGAAACCGCAGGTGCCCTCCTTGCCGGTGGCGACGTGGTCAGGACAGTATCCAAAGGCATCATCACTCCGGGAGAAGATGTCAGCATTATCGATTTCAGATTTTTAATGCTGAGTGCGCTTTTGGCCGCAGCCTTGTGGATCAATCTCGCAACCATACTGGGAGCGCCGGTGTCGACCACCCATTCGATCGTCGGTGGTGTGCTCGGCGCAGGTGTCGCGGCAGCCGGCGTTGGCCTGGTGAACTGGGTGACGATGTCGAAAATTGCGGCAAGCTGGGTAATATCGCCGGTCTTCGGTGCAGCAGTCTCGGCAGCCCTGCTCCTTTTCATAAAGATCAAGGTCTTTAACGCGGAGAATCGACTGGAGGCAGCCGGCAAATGGGTGCCTATGCTTATCGGATTGATGGCAGCTGCCTTTGCCGCCTACATGGCACTCAAAGGGCTGAAAAAGATCTGGGGCCCCTCGACAATAGAGATAGTCCTTTTCTCTCTTGCAGCATTTGGGGCAGCGTATGTTTTTTCACGACCCTACATCGCCAAACGCATCAGCAAACTTGAGAACAACAAGAAGGACATTTACGGGCTTTTCGATCTTCCTTTGATCATCGGCGCTGCTCTGCTGTCCTTTGCTCATGGCGCAAATGATGTGGCAAACGCTGTTGGGCCGCTGGCAGCCATCGTTTCAACCATTGGCGCGGAAGGGGAGATTGCAAGCAAGGTCACCATCCCTCTTTGGGTCATGGTCATAGGTGCGTTTGGTATTGCCATGGGACTTGGCCTCTTCGGGCCAAAGCTGATTGCCGTTGTCGGAGAAAAAATCACGCGATTGAATTCGCCGCGTGCCTATTGTGTCGCCCTGTCCTCAGCAGTCACCGTGTTGATCGCCACAACTCTCGGTCTGCCGGTGAGCTCAACCCATATTGCGGTAGGTGCCGTATTCGGGGTCGGCTTCCTGCGTGAATACTCCGAGAACCCGAACCGCCGAAAGCTGCGGCCCGGCCACAAGCTCAACGCCACGGCCATGGACGCCTTCAACAGCAGCAACGCTCGAGGGAAAAGGCGGCTTGTGAGGCGGCGTTTTGTGCTGTCTATCGCTGCGGCATGGGTAATCACCGTGCCAGCATCCGCCGCTCTTGCAGCTACGATCTATGCTGCTCTGCAGCTTCTTTGATCCACGGCCGCAGGGTTTCAAACTGTCTGATGACAGCTAGCAGATCATCGCGATAGACAACCTTTGCCGCATCTTCAATCAACGCCCAATGACGCTGGCGGCGTTCCTTTTCAGGCCACTCTTCTTCCTGCTGACTGACCAGATAGGGATAGTAAGTCACAGGGATCTTCTCGACCCCGCCGGGAACCTGCTTTCCGATAACGGCGGTCAAAGGATAGTCCTCAAGGACGATGCCACGGACGCCCGCTTCTTCGAAGCCTTCACGATGACAGGTATCGGGATGAGCTTCATTCTTCTTTGCCTTGCCCTTTGGAAATATCCAGCGTCCGCGTGTCTGTGATGTCACGAACAGCAGCGCCAGCGCATTGTCCAGCGTTTCAAAAGGTATGATGCCAACTCTGTGCATGTTTTCTGCCTGCGGCATTTGCGAATCCGGTGTGTAATCTGCGGCCAGCATAGTCCCGGCAACGGGCTTCGTAAATCATCTGTTGCAGCACAACTGCACTCGTCCCAGGTGACATTGTCACACAAGTGTCAGTTGGCCGCGAGCGTCCGCATGCTTACCTTCACGGTCACAGCCGCCTGGTCTTTGCACACGCGGGCATCGAAACTTTTACCCTGCCAAAAGGGAGCGAACATGTCTTTGCTAGAACGGTCCAC
>JAJFHB010000550.1 GCA_021775795.1 Hyphomicrobiales bacterium
CGTCGGCGTTATAGACGATGCAGTTTTGCAGGATTTCGACGAAAGACGTGCCTCTGTGGGCGTGCGCGCGTTGCAGGGTCGGGCCCATGTGCGCGGCTTTGACATCATAGGACCGCGCCACGAACCGGGCACCAGCGCCGAGCGCAAATGTGAGGGCATGGACGGGACGATCCTGGGAGCCTGATGGCGACGAGGGTGTGACAGTGCCCAGACGTGATGTGGGAGACGCCTGCCCTTTGGTGAGGCCATAGATTTCGTTGTTGAACAAAAGATAGTTCAGATCAATGTCCCGGCGCAGCAAATGCAACAGGTGATTGCCGCCAATCGACATGGAATCGCCATCGCCCGAGACGACCCAGATGTCGAGCTCCGGGTTGGCAAGCTTGGTTCCTGTTGCAATTGGAGCGGCACGACCGTGAATGGTATGGAAGCCGTAGGTTTCCATGTAGTAGGGAAACCGCGCAGCGCAGCCAATGCCAGAGATAAAGGCTGTGTTTTCCGGATCGGCCCCGATATCTGAAAGCGCCTTGCGAACCGCCTTCAAAATTGCATAGTCACCGCAACCAGGGCACCAGCGCACCTCCTGATCTGTGGCATAATCGTCGGGCTTTAGCTGCGTCGGGACGTTCACGCTATTTACCTCCAAGACGGGCACGTACCGCGTCTTCAATTTCTACAACCTTGAACGGTTTGCCTGACGTCTTCGGCAGGCTCTTCGCATCGACCACGTATTCGGCCCTTAATAATGTCACGAGTTGACCATTGTTCATCTCAGGCACCAGCACTTGCTCGAAGCCCTCAAGCAACTGCCCGAGATTGCGCGGCAGCGGCCAAATGTTGTTGAGATGAATGTGACTGACGCTCAAGCCTTCGTCCCGCAGATTTGAGACTGCACGATTGATGGGGCCGAAAGTTGATCCCCAGCCAACAACCACCAAATCACCCTGCAGGTCACCGCGCGCTATCTCCTGCTCTGGAATGTCGTCGGCGATGGAGAGGATTTTGCGCGCACGCAAATTGGTCATCTCCTGATGATTGTCCGGGTCGTAAGAGACAATGCCGGAACCATTGGCGCGCTCAAGCCCGCCAATTCTGTGCATGCCACCTGGGGTGCCCGGAGCAACCCAGGGCCTTGCCAGTGTTTCGGGGTCACGCATGAACGGCTGATAGTTTTCCGGCACCTGATCCGTGTGCACTTCAAACGTCGGCATGGCCGCTATATCGGGAATGCTCCAGGGCTCGGATGAGTTTGAGATATAGCCGTCCGTGAGGAGCATAACCGGGGTCATGTATTTGGTCGCCAGCCGTACCGCCTCAATCGCCATGGTGAAACAATCACCCGGTGAGTGAGCCGCCAGAACCACAAGCGGGGTGTCCGCATTGCGGCCGAACACGGCTTGATAGAGATCGGATTGTTCGGTCTTGGTCGGCAACCCCGTGGATGGTCCGCCTCGTTGGGCATTGACAATAATGAGTGGCAGTTCGACGGAGACGGCAAGACCTATCCCTTCCGTCTTGAGGGCGATGCCCGGGCCGGAACTGCCTGTTACACCCAATACGCCGGCGTAGGATGCGCCGATCGCTGCGGTAACGGCCGCAATCTCGTCTTCAGCCTGAAAGGTCTCCACATCAAATCCATCCGTCATGCTGGCGAAAATGTGCAGCATGTTGGAAGCGGGCGTGATCGGGTAGGAACAATACATCATTGGCAAGTTTGCCAGATGCACACCTGTGGCAAGCCCCCAGCAAACACCCTCAGTGCCGGTGATATTGCGATACTCACCAGCTGGCAAGCTTGCGGCAGGCACCGTATAGGCGCCTATTTCCTGGGGCAGTTCGATGGTTTCCCCGAAGGCAAATCCCGCCTCGAGTGCTGCACCATTGATCCGCGCGATTTCCGGCAGTTTGGAAAACTTGCCGTCGAGCCAGGATTTCGTTGAGGCCGTTTCGCGATCAAACAACCAGAGCACCAGACCCAGCGCCCACATGTTCTTCGTACGCAGAATTTCCTTGTTGGTCGCCTCAATCTCTTCCATCGACTTGATGGTGGTTTGGGTGAGTTTTGAAATATCCAGGGCCAGGACGCGGTATTTGTCGAGGCTGTCGCCCTCAAGCGGGTTTTCCTCGTAACCTGCCTTTTTCAGGTTTCGTTCCTGAAAGGCTGACGAATCGATGATGAGCAAGCCATCGGTACGCAGATCAACGAGGTTGGTGATAAGAGCTGCGGGGTTCATCGCCACCAGCACATCAAGTGCATCGCCGGCGGTGCGGATTTCCCGGGTGCCGAAGTTAATCTGGAAGGTGGATACCCCGAAGGTCGTGCCGATGGGCGCTCTGATTTCGGCTGGAAAATCCGGGAATGTGACGAGGTCATTGCCTGCAATCGCCGTGGCCAGAGTAAACTGGCTTCCGGTCAGCTGCATGCCATCGCCAGAATCCCCGGCAAATCTTACGACCGCGCTTTCACGAATTTCCCGTTCCACAGGCGACGACCGTGTAAGGGAAGAATCCTGGATTGGAATGTTCATATACCTGAAGTGTCCGAACCTGAGAGTGCCGCTGAGTGAACAGCAGCGATAATTTACTTTATATGTAAACTATCCACACATAAAGCAATTCGCAATAGCCGAAAGCACAAGGCTGATAGGCTCTATCCGCTATTAGCAGACTGCCAAAGCAGCTCAGATACAGCCTATGCGACCCGGCAAACTCGCTCGCAATATAAGGTCGAAGCGATGGATGTCAACGCGACCTGCTGCAGTGCAGCATTGATGTCAGTGCCGGTTGTCGCGCCAGCGGTAGTAACGCACTGCAGCGCCCAGAAACCACGGATTGCCGGTGTAAAACGGGCGCGTTTGAAAGCTCATCCCGTCAAATGCCGTTTGACCTTCGTCCTGGCCAAGGACTTTCTGGCCTGTTCGCATGCCAAGATAACTCGCCATGGCGACGCCGGTGCCGCAATAACCCATGGCAAAATGGGCTCCGTCATGCACACCAACATGAGGCAGATTGTCGAATGTATATGCGACAAAGCCGACCCAGGAATGGGAAATGCGCGTCTCGGCCAATTCCGGGAATAGTTTGACCAGATCTGCATGCAGAAGCGGTGCGCTGCGCCTCGGGTCTGTTTCAGAGTGTGAAACGCGGCCGCCGAACAATATGCGCTTTCGGTCTGGCGAGGCCCGGTAGTAATAGACAACTTTGCGGGTGTCCGAAATCATGCGGTCCTGTGGCATCAACCTGTTCATCAGGTCAGGGCTCAGTTCCTCGGTTGCGATGATGTAACTGCCGATGGGAATGACACGACGCCTCTGCCACGGTGTAAGCGGACTTGTGTATCCGTTTGTGGCGATTATCACGTCGTCTGCTTCCACCATGCCCCGTTCGGTCTCAACACGAAAGCCGCCACTTGTGCGGGTAATGTTGTTCACACGGCAGTGCGACACAACATCGACACCTGCACTCTGGGCGCGTTCGAGCAAACCGCGATGGTATTTGGCGGGATCAAGAGAGGCGTGTTTTGGAATTACCAATCCGCCGTAATAGGCATCCGTGCCCAGTTCTTCGCGCAGGCGCTCACGCGGCACGACATAAACGTCACTGCTCTTGCCGGGCGACGCAGAAGACAGCTGCTTTTGCTGCTCCTCAAAATGTCTTTGCGAATGGGCCGCGTGAAAACGACCGCATACATTGTAGGCGCAGTCGATTTTTTCCTCGGCAACAAATTCGCCGATCCACTGCAATGCCTGGGCGCCTTCACGCTCAATGGCTGCGGCCCGTGCAGCGCCGTATTTTTTCGTCAGTTCGTCGCTGTAGGGTTTGATGCCTTCCGCCACTTGCCCGCCATTGCGTGTGCTGCAGCCATAGCCTGCATCCTCGGCATCCACGACAACGGTCTGTCGTCCACCTCGCGCAGCGGTCAGCGCCGCGCACAGTCCTGTGTAACCAGACCCGACAACAAGCAGGTCAGCTTTTGAAGGTAACTCACCGCCCTTCAGGTCAGGTCGGGGAACAGCATCCCACCAATAGGATTCTTCTTTGAAATCATCGGCAAAAAGTTTTGAGCTGGAAATGACAGGCACTCCGAATTCTCGTGTTGAAGGCGTCTGCCTGGCGAATGCATCGCCAGAGCGGCTCAACAAAATCGCAAATTCTGCCGTCCAGTCAACAACTGTTCACAAAGATGCTTTGAGACATAATGATCAGATCACGGAGTTTTGAGGCTGCTTTGTCTTTTTGTCGCCGCCACAGTAAATACATTACGATAGGAAACGCGGTTGTGAGGAATACGCAGAGATGCTCCTCAGCAGGAATTAAAGCATGAAGATCAAAGTGAACTTTTCAGAACTGCCGCGCGAGCGTCTGGAGGAAATGGATTTTGCCGGAACGCAAATCCGAGAGTGCTATCGTGTGCTGAAGAAAGCAAAGGCAAATGTTGTCGGACAGTGTCTGGCGCATCAGGGCAAGTTCATTGAACTGAGCCACTATCCCAAAGGTGACGTCTACGATCGCGAAACACACAGCCAATATTATTATCACGCCCACCGGAAGGACAGCGGCGAGCACGGGCACTTCCACACGTTTCTGCGCCACAAAGGCATGCCGGAAGGGATGGAACCGGTGCCCTATGACGGCAAGCGGCCGGATGGCACTGACGCCCTGTCGCACATTATTGCCGTATCCATGAACGGTCCGGGTTATCCGATCGGTCTCTTCACCACAAACCGTTGGGTCACGGACGAAACTTTCTATTCGGCTGAAGACGTTATTTCGATGCTGGATCTGTTCAGGATGGACCACACGTATCCCTGTCTTGCGACCAACAACTGGATCACTTCGATGGTGCAGTTGTTCAGGCCACAGATTGTCGCCCTGCTCGAAGAACGCGACCGCGACATTGAGCGCTGGCGCAAGAAAAAGCCGGACGAGGACATCTTTGAGGACCGCGAGATTGAGATAACGTCCTACCTGACCATCGACGTGGACAAGCAGATTGCAGCGGTAAAGTCAGCCTTGCAACGCTCAGCAAGAGTGGCCTAGGGCCCTCGGGTCGACGGGGAAACGACCTTTTTTAGAAGTTTAGGGGCAATTAAAATCTGTTCTCACGGGGAGAGAACATCCGAACTTTTTTCAGTCAAAAAACACGGAGAATACAATGCTCTTGAGAAAAACTTTAGCCGTTGCCGCAGGCACTACCGCTCTTGCGGGCCTTGCTCTGGCCAGCGCGAGCCAGGCAGCCGAAGAGGCAACTGTCATTGAGCTTACGCAGGTTGCCTGCCAGTTTCTTGAATCCGAGAACGGTGTCGATCACAATTACACAACGACGC
>JAJFHB010000056.1 GCA_021775795.1 Hyphomicrobiales bacterium
TACCGATGTGGACGTAGATGATCTTGCCCGATTCTACCTGGGAACTGTTGTGAGCGTTGCCGTTCTGGCCAGGGGCGGCGCTTCCAAAGAGGTTTTAGAGAGTATAGTGAGTGAGGGGCTCAAGCGTATCGGCTGAGGGTCATCGACGGCTTCGACACTGAAGCTTTGCGCGTAATTGCGCAGTTGCAGCCTCATCGGACTCCTCTGTCTATGTTCGTGCGAGGAAGCGCATGAGCAAAATTACAACCGCCTCCGGCTGCTCCTGCTGCACCCAGTGCCCAGCTCCTGGAACCAGATCGCAACTGATCATGTTGGCGCAGGCGGTGGATTGCATGGCCTCGAGGGCGCCTGGTTTTTGATGGATGCCCCAGTCCTGTTCGCCGGCAATGAAGCAGGCGGGCACATCAATGGTGCAGCCGGCAAACAGTTTCAGCTCGCCAAGTTTGTCTGCCTCGGTCATACAGCGATACCATTGCAGCCCGCCCTGAAAACCGGTGCGCGCAAACTCGTCTGCATAATATGCAAGCTCGCTGTCCGGCAACCAGGTGCAGGCGTGGACTGCATCTGGCGCGGGCAGGAACGGCGCCACGGTCTCAGCCATGCCCTCGTCCAGATCCATGATGTAATAGGTCGGCAGCTTTGCCAGCTCTTTTGCCGTCCAGCCCTCCAAGGGATGCGGATTGTTGCCGCTCCAATCAGCACTTTTGGCGTGATAGTAGGCACGCAGAAAGGCTGTGATTCCCTGCGGACACAGGCGCATGTCTTCATCGGCGCTGGAGGTGCCATAGTACCACTGATAGTGCTTTCGCGGCCGGGCAAGTGCTGCAAGTTCGCCGTGGATGTCCGCGCCTTGATTTTCGCTCAATGATGGCGGTCCTTCAAACGGAGCGCTCATGAGCGCCACGGAGTGAAAGACGTCAGGTCGTATGAGGGCGCAGTAGGCTGCTACCGGTGAGCCGAAATCATGGCCGACCACACAAGCCACCTCGTCATGCTCAAGGGCTGCGACAAGCGAGAGGGTATCGCGCACAATGTTGAGAATATGAAAGCTGCCCAGATCGCCATCATAGGATGGATCCCATCCGTCCGTGCGCCCATAGCCTCGCTGATCGGGTGCAACCACGTGGAAACCGGCATCCGCCAGAGGTTGCATGATGGCGCGCCAGCTATAGGCAAGTTCCGGAAATCCGTGGAGCAGCAACACCAGAGGCTTTCGGGGCGCCTCAAATCCTGCTTCCAGAACGTGCATGCGAAGCCCGTTCACATTGTCGATGAAACGGGAGCGTATGCCGTTGCCAAGTGGCACCGGCAGGAACAATGGTTCGCCGTGCATTGCATGTTCCTTTAGTCATGCGTCAGTCGCGAAGAATGTAGCATCCCCTGGTTTGCCGGAACATGGCCAACGCGGGCATGGACGTTAGGGCGATATGTTCAATAAAGCTCTCTACCGACGTGAAACGAACTAAGGCGTCACGTTCCGGCTCAGGACGTCGACGGCAGCCTGAATGCCACCACGCCCATGTTTGACGCCAAGGGCTGCAAATGCTGTTTCAATAACGCCAAGAGTGCCCAGCACCATGGGTGCATTTACATGCCCCATATGGGCGATGCGGAAGGCCAGGCCAGACAGGCCCGATATGCCGACACCCAGTGTAACGCCGCATTTTTCCCGGCAGTAACCGGTGAAGGCAGGAATATCAAATCCCTCATTCACCCTCACAGTGGTGACAGAGTTAGAGCGGGCGTGGGGTTCTGTGATATTGAACTCGACAGCACCGCCTTCAGCCCACACTTCCACAGCAGCACGGGTTGCCTCGGCCAGTATCCTGTGCCGCTCAAAGACGTTTTCCAGACCTTCTTCAAGGAGCATGTCCATGGCTTTTCTTAAGCCAAAGAGCTGGTGCTCTGGCGGCGTGCCACAGTATTTCTGATAGTGTTCGGCACCTTCGCGCCCGGTCCAGTCCCAATAAAAAGTCCGCAGGCCGGCATGCTCGTGACGTTGCTTTGCTTTCTCATTCGCGGCGTTGAAGGACAGACCCGGGGGCGTCATGAGGCCCTTCTGAGAGCCGGTGACGGCGACATCGATACCCCAGTCGTCCATTTCGAAAGGCATGGTACCCAATGATGCTATGGCGTCGACCATGAAGAGTGCGTCATGGCCGACCACATCGATGGACCGGCGCAGTGCTGGGATATCGTTGACGACACCGGAAGCGGTGTCGACCTGAACCACGAGTACAGCCTTGATCTCACCTTTTGTGTCCGCCCGCAGACGGTCCTCGAGGGCTTGCGGATCGACAGATTTCCGCCAGTCGCCGGGAAGGATTTCGGTTTCAACGCCAACCGCCGATGCCATCTGTCCCCACCCTACAGCGAAGGCGCCACTCTCGAGTGCCAGGACCTTGTCGCCGCGTGAAAACACATTGCAGATGGCTGCTTCCCAGGCGCCATGACCATTCGCGGCGTAAATATAGGTTTTTCCATCGGTCGCAAAAATCCGCCGGAGATCCGACAAACAGCTTTCCGTAGTGGCGAGGAGGGGTCCTGCGTAAATATCAACGGCAGGAGCGTGCATGGCGTTGAGCACTTCGTCGGGCACTGTGGTGGGGCCCGGTATGCTCAGGAATTCACGGCCGTGGCGGACAGACATCGCGTACCTCTGTTTTACCATCGAAGAACGTCTCTGGAAGCGCCATGGCCTACTCGGCATAATGTTGCAGGGCAAGTGGAATAAATGACGCGAGGGCAATAGATTGCATTAACACGATGGTCGCGACATGTTTTTGCCTCAACAATGAAGACAGTTTCCATAGATGAATAAGGCGTCACTCATAGGTTCCGGGCATGCATTGCCCGCTGCAGGCTCAAGGCACTCTTGCGAGGGCACTGTATGCAACGGCTAAGTGTTGAAGCCCTGGTTTCGAAGTTTCAGTCGCGCAATGAGTTTGCAATCGTCGATCCCCGCGAGGAAGGACTTTTCGCACGCGGGCATCTGCTTGCCGCCAGCAATCTGCCTTTGTCGCGTCTGGAACTCCTGGCGTCCCAGGCCATGCCCCGGCCCAGCACAGAAATAATCCTGTGTGATGATGGA
>JAJFHB010000551.1 GCA_021775795.1 Hyphomicrobiales bacterium
CGTTACCCTGAGCAACCGACAATCCGCCCTCGAGGCATTTGAAGCTGCTCTGATTGTCAGGCAGACATTGGCAGATCATGATCCTGAGAACACCCTGCGTCGCCTGGATCTGATGCGGGCTTTGTACAATGTTGCCACCACAACAAGTGATGACGTGCAGCGGATCTCCGCACTTGAAAAAGCGATTGCAATTGCCGACGCACTGTCTGACGCTGGCAGGCTGTTTGATGACTTCCGGACATGGCCGGAAATGCTGCGACAGCTGATGAACGAGTAAAATGAATATTCTTGCTGATGACTTTGTTCCAGAGCCCCATTGGTGGCGGGCTGCTCCCCGGCCCCAATCCGAGGGTCTGGCGATGCCTGAAAAGGCCGATGTCGTTGTCATAGGATCGGGCTACACCGGCCTTTCTGCTGCTTTAACCCTGGCACGCGGTGGGCGCGACGTCCTGGTTCTGGAAGCAAAAGAAGTGGGGCATGGCGGCAGTTCCCGTAATGCCGGTTTTGTTGGAAAGACCCTGAAGCACAGTTTCTCGTCTCTTCTTTCCGCTCACGGCGATAATTATGCGACTGCCGTCTACCGTGAGATGCAGGGTGCATTCGACTACGTCACCGATCTCATTTCAAACGAAGGCATTGAGTGCCACTACACGACCTGCGGGCGTTACATGGCCGCAAACAGCCCAGATCATTATGAAGGCATGGCCAGGGAAGCCGAGACCAAGCGCAAGTACCTTGGTGATGAATTTGAGATGGTCCCAGCGGCCGAACAGCATCGAGAACTGGGATCTGATCTCTATCATGGAGGTTCGATAATCCCGGCACTGGCAGCGCTTCACCCGGGTCTTTATCAACTCGGTCTCCTGGAGTTGGCAAAGGCAGCAGGTGCGAGTGTATTGGACTACACGCCTGCAACAGCTATTGCACAGAGCGATGGAGTATTTACCGTCACCACTCCGCGTGGAGTGGTGCATGCAAAAGACCTTGTCATTGCGACAAACGGATACACCGGCAGCATAACGCCGTGGCATCGCCGCCGCCTTATTCCGTTTCGAGGTTTCATGATGACAACCGAGGAAGTGCCAATCGAAACGCTGGATCGATTGTTTCCAAATTCGCGGACCACGACTGATTTCAACAATGACCTTGTTTTCCTGCGCCGGGCCCCAGACAGCAACCGCCTAATGATCGGTGGCCTGACCGGCACCATGAGTGATGACCTTCCCCATATGGCGAAAAGGTTTCACGCTTTGGCGGTGAAAATATTCCCCGATCTGGAGCAGGTGAAAGTCAGCCGTATGTGGAATGGCTACTGCGCGGGTACTTTCGATCTGTACCCGCATATTGGAACCCACGAAGGTGCCCACTATGCGTTAGGCTATTGTTTTGCGGGTGTGCCCATGGGGACGTATCTTGGGGACAAGATTGGAAAGCGAATTCTTGGCAGCGCCGATGCCGAGACGATATTTTCCGAACATGCGTTTCCATCCAAATGGTGGTGCCGCGGTGATAATGAATGGCTGGTGCCAATCTACATGTCTCACCTGCGGCAACTCGACAAACTAGGACGTTAAAATCAGGCAGTAATTTCAAGACATTGCGACAAGTATTTCTCGCTCACCTTCAAAAGGTTTGCGGCCGTGCGCCGCGATGAGATTATCAAGCATGAGGACATCTTGAGACTGCCAGTCGTACAAAACCTCCACCTCAATATATGTACGGCGCACTTCATTCAGATCATCGAGACTTATTTCACTTCCATCTCCATAGGTCGCATGACAGGGGAGAAGCTCCATTTCAGTTTCTCTACTGAGGGCCGGATCAATGCGGACACTTGGGGCAAAGGCGTGGAACTGATCAGCCTGGTTGAACCAGGCCGTTTCGCCGGTTACCGGATGGGAGATAACAGCATCAGTGACTTTGCGCGTCCAAAGGCCATGAGCCGTCCAACGAAATTCGACGTTGTGTTGACGGCAATGCTCTTCAACTTTGTCCCGATCATCAGTTTCATACGTCTGTTGCCATGATTTCCCCTGGCCTTCGCCGGAATGAAGGTTCTGCACATAAGCAACGCCTCGTTCTGCAAACTTTTCAGAGACGGTCGGCTTCATGGCTTTGAATAATTCACGACCATCAGCAATGGTGGTTTGTCCGCCCCGGGTCGGAGGGATCTTGCAATAAAAAAACACGTGCGATGGGTGCCATCCGGCATAGCTAAGCTCATTGTGCAAATAGAGTTCCTCGTCGGAGCCAAATTCGGTCGACGTATAGATCTTGTCGCCGATTTCACTTCGGAGACTGTCCCCGCCAACATAGTTTTGAAGTGGCGCTCCCTGGGCTCGGGCGAAAGTGTTGAAGGCTAATGCATCAGGTACATCAAAACCTCTGAACAACAGCGCACCGTGCTGGCAGAGCAACTTCCCCAACATCGATCTGTTGGCCTCACACCACGACAACAGCGTGTCTATGCCCGCTTCTGCGGTTGTTTCGGGCTCTACGACACAGGGCATGATTTCGCGATCACACAAGAAACCGGTTTTCATCATCAACCCTCCGATGCAACTGCCTAATGGGTGTAGTCTGGTTCTTCTCGATCAAGCAGCCGTCGCATCGCTGCAAAGTGATCCAGATTCTGTTTGTCATCAGCCTGAAACCCCGGCGCCAGTTGGCGGCAAACATCATCACTTAGTGTCCGCAACGGGCGGCCGGTGGACTGTGCCGTCACCTGATACTCACAGGCTTTTTCGAGGTAATAGAAATCATTGTATGCGTACGCGACGTTCGTCCCGGTGACGGTGACACCATGGTGAGCCATCATCGCGAGGGAACGGTTTCCAAGCTGCCTTGCAATGCGCATTCCCTCATCATCGTCCACGGCAACGCCGTTGAAATCGTCATCATAGGCAATGCGGTCATAGAACCTGAGGGAATCCTGATGGGAATATTCAAGTCTGCCATTTTCAGTGCAGACAACTGCCGTCGTAAAGCGCGGGTGCGCATGCAGAACGCATTTCGCGGAAGGGGCGTATTTGTGAATGTGGTAGTGAATGAAAAAGGCCGTAGCTTCGATTTCCCCCTCACCTTCCACCACCTTGCCGTTTTCATCCATCAGCAGGAGGGAAGACGCGTTGACTTCCGACCAGTGAAAACCTTGTGGGTTGATCAGAACGTGTTTGTCATCAACTGCCAGGCTGAAATGGTTGCAGATACCGCTCTGCCATCCCTGCCGAGCCGCAAGCCGTAAGGCCGCGGCAAGATCTTCTCGCTCATTCTTGTGGTTCAATGGTCCAACCTTCACATTTAGTTTGAGAGATTATTTGCCGTCCAGAACGACATTCAAATTTTGACCGTCTTGAACAATGATGCGTTTGTAAAGAGCAACCACCGCACGGCTTGGGCCTGTTGCCGTTGTGTAGAGATAATAGTCACCTTCCGGGATGCCGAGAAAGGTAAAATTTCCTTCTGCGTCAGAACCTGTAACGCGTGAATAGCTGGAAAATCGCTCGTCGGTATTCGTGACATCCGCTGAGCGGGTCGCCACTGCCTGCCCCTGAAACAAATGGCCAAAATATTCGCTCGTATATGCCGTAACCGGATACATCCGTACGCGCACGTTGCTTGCAATTTTCAATTCTTCACCATCGTTATAGGTGGCACTTCCACTCACGGTGCTGGTGCCGGCACCCAAGACATAGGCTGAAGCATCCGCGTCAAACCTGGCTTGCATGGCTGGCGCGAGGGATGCTTCGTCCAAATATCGGCCCGCCTTGTCGCAACCAGTCATGGCAATTGCGACCAAAACGATGATAAGCAGAGTTGGAGATTTCATTGTGAGGCAACCCGGTTTCAGTTGATGGTTATACGCCCAAAGCGTCTGACAAAAAAGCAGGCTTACTCACAATTACAAGGTGAGGGACAAAATGAGCATTAAGGCAGATGTTGTCGTCATTGGTGCCGGAATGGCCGGCATGGCCGTGGCGGCTCACGTCGCAGAAGCAGCAAATGTTGTGGTTCTGGAAATGGAACAACAACCAGCCTTTCACAGCACAGGGCGCTCCGTTGCGACATACATCGAAAATTACGGCAACGAAGTCGTTCGCGGGCTTAACCGGGCAAGTGCAAGGTTCCTCAATAAACCTGACCCTGAATTCTGGCATTCCGCACTTCTGAAAGATCGGGGACTTATTTACCTCGCAATGGCGGGAAACGGCGACGCGCTCAATGAGATGCTGGCGCAAAGCAGCGACATCGTCGAAATATCCCTCGAAGAAGCCAAAGCGCGACTTCCCATTCTGAGAACCGAAGTCCTTTCCCGAACCCTTCTGGAGGAAGGCGTAAAAGACATAGACGTCGATGCCATGTTTTCGGGCTACCGCCGCTTGCTTCGCAGCCGCGATGGTCAGATAAACTGCAGTGCCGAGGTCACATCGCTTTCGCGCGACAACAATGTCTGGCGCGTCGAAACGGCGAAGGAAAGCTTTGAAGCTCCAGTCGTTGTGAATGCGGCAGGTGCCTGGGTTGACAAGATCGCAGCAAAGGCAGGTCTCGAGCCGCTCGGGTTTACACCCAAACGGCGGAGCGTTGCGACGATACCAGTGCCTGAGGAGAACGGGAGCCCTGACGCCTGGCCACTATGTGCGGAAATTGGCGAATCCTTCTACTTCAAATCTGACGCAGGGAAACTGCTTGTATCTCCAGCAGACGAAACACCCGTTGAACCCCATGATGCCTTTGCCGACGACATGGCAATCGCTGAGGGACTACACCATTTCTCAGAGGCGACCACGATCGAGGTCTCCCGTGTCGAACACACCTGGGGTGGATTGCGCACGTTCAGTGCAGACAAGTCTCACGTCATCGGTTTTGATCCGCGAACCGAGGGGTTTTTCTGGTTTGCAGGACAAGGCGGCTACGGCATTCAAAGTGGCGAAGGTGGTGCACGATCTGCGGCCGGCCTGATCCTGAACGATGCTCTGCCCGCGTCAGTAGAAAGTACCGGCTTGAGTTCAGCGGTTCTCGCCCCTGATCGTTTTCTGAGCTAACCGGTAACTGCATCTGTTTGAAAAGTGACGTGCGCTGAGATGAGTGAAACACTTCCCATCGACTTTGAGTTTGATGCCAAGTCGGCCGCCAACTACGCCTGCTGGCATGAAATGACGCTACGCTTTCAGGACCTTGATCCTCTGGGTCATGTGACGTCCCTGTCGTTTCTCACATTGTTTGAAACCGCCCGCATCCTCTATGTCCGAGAGGCGGGGCTACCCTTTGCAATGCCCAAAGAAACCTGGATGCTCGTCAACCTCAATGCGGATTATCACGCACAGATGCATTTTCCAGGCACCATTCGCACAGGCACCAGACTAAAACGCTTGGGGCGCACGTCCATCACAACCATTCAGGGGCTTTTTAACGGAGATACATGCGCAGCCAATCTCACAAGCGTGCTTGTGCATGTTGACCGGAGCACGGACAAGGCAGCGATAATCCCGGATGAATTGCGCGGGGCACTGGAAACTCTGTCGACGACGGGCGCGTTATCGAGCTGAGTTCAACACTCCTCACTCCTTGCGCAATATCAGATAGATGTGCACGTAGTCCATGGCGTGACCTTGGGGGGCCTGCCGAACACGTTCCTCATAGGCACCGTAAAAATTGTCGATGATGGAAACACGTTCCTCAACCGGACGTTCGGGTGACAGAGCACTTGCGAACGCGACCTCGCTCCAGGAGCGTAATGTTGGAATGTACTCACGGGCAAAACGGTCCGCGTCTCCGTGACCCTCCGTAAACTCTCTTTCATAGGGGCATCTGACGACCTTGCTCTCAACATGCTCAAGCCGAAGTCCCGCCCTGAAAACTGGATTTGATTCATCACTCAAAGGCGCGGTGAACTGGTCAACCGTCCGGTAGCACTGTTGAAAATTGGTGTTCAAATACTCTTCTGTCGTAATGTTCCCGGCATCCAGTTGTTCGCGCCAACACTCATTAAACGTATCGAACATATTGATTCCGCCGGTATTTCCGAGATAGCGCCCCTCTTCGTCAATGCCGAAATTGAAAAGCACGAGCCGACCTTGTGATGACAACTCCGCTGTCCGCCGAACAAGAAATGTTTCCCAATCCTTGCGGCCCTGCTCCACGTACGCTTCTCGTTCATCACCGCTTGCGCCAACCATATGGACGTGATCGCTGATGGTGCACGGGTTCTTGCTTATGTAATGGGAAGCCGTGGCGGAAAATCCGATGCCCAGGCTCTCAGGCGGAAATATTGCGTCATGAAATGACGTCGCCGATGCGTAAACATAGAGATTATCTATGTCCCCATAATAGCTCTCAATGTCTGTTTGGCCGTGGACGATCTGAAACAACTGACTGAAGTCGTTGCGTGGCAGGTCGGAATAAACCATCTGAATGGGGCGCCTCGGCCATTTTTTGCGGATCGCACCCAGTGCCTCACCCACCATACCAATCGATGTGCCGCCGTCTGCACAACCCATGTCCGCCATCGTAAATGTTTGCGAACCATCGGGCTGCTCGATCGCATCAACGGCCTTCAAAATCATCGGCAAACCATTCTCGATCACGTCGCGAGCGCCCGCAGTTGACTTTGAATAATAACCCGCACCCTTCATGGCAATGTCGCGGTCGTTGCTCATTCCCCTCACCCCTTCTCATTATGGTTCAATGCCTCAGGTATTCAGAAAACCTTCAAGTACATTGACGGTGTTGTTGCCTGTACCTTCCCTCAGCGGATAGTTGACGTGGAACCCTTCCCCATCATCCGCTCCTGTCTCGTCTGCGTAGCCCAGAAATTGAGGGAAAGCTGTTCGGGGGTCTACGGTGATCTTCACTGGCGACCGTTTTCATACAAATGCCACTTCCCCATACCTGGGCCCTTAACTCCTGATTGGGTGCCTGTGAATGCGTGAATAAAGTCAAACAAAACTCTGGTGCATGTATGGCATTCAGCTTCTCTGTTCGTTCCAGGCTGTCTCGGTCTCGTCGGCAAAATCCGCAAAAACACCCTCTGAAATCGCAGAACGAATGGCCGCCGTCAGTTCCTGATAATAAGCAATGTTAATCCAGGTGAGCAGCATTGATCCGAGAATTTCTTTCGATTTGACGAGATGGTGCAGATACGCCCGTGAATATGTCCTTGCAGCCTCACAGGTACTTCGCGGATCAACGGGTGCCGGGTCGTCGGCAAATTTTGCATTTCGCAGGTTCATCTTGCCAAATCGTGTAAATATCTGGCCATGACGTCCTGCCCTTGTCGGCATGACACAATCAAACATATCAACGCCTCTTGCCACCGACCTCAATATATCCTGAGGGGTGCCCACTCCCATCAGATAGCGCGGCTTTGTTTCGGGCAGGACAGGAACTGTCAGGTCGAGCGTTTGCAGCATGGCATCCTGCCCCTCGCCTACTGCCAGGCCACCGATGGAGTAACCCGGGAAATCCATTTTGGTTAGTTGAGTTGCGGATTCTTCACGAAGCTTTGGATAGACACTGCCCTGGACGATACCGAACACCGCCTGCCCCTTACCGCCTCGAAAGGCTTCCCTGGACCGCTCAGCCCAGCGCAATGACAACTGCATGGACGTATCGGCTTCCTGCTCACTGCTTGGAAATGGCGTACATTCATCCAATTGCATTTGAATGTCGGATCCAAGTGCTGCCTGTATTTCCATTGACCGTTCAGGCGACAGCATGTGTGCAGAGCCATCGATGTGGGACTGGAATCTGACGCCTTCCTCAGAAATGTGCCTGAGTTTAGCAAGCGACATCACCTGAAATCCACCAGAGTCCGTCAATATCGTGTGGGGCCAACGCATAAACTCATGCAAGCCACCCAACTGTTGGATGCGCTCGGCACCGGGCCGGAGCATGAGGTGGTAGGTATTGCCAAGCACCACA
>JAJFHB010000552.1 GCA_021775795.1 Hyphomicrobiales bacterium
CGATGGAATTGAATGAATAGCCAAGCGCACAAAGAGCAGCGCCGATCGTGGTCAGTTGATAGTCGTGCACGATCGTATGGCCCGAACCGGCGCCCATGGTCACATCAAAGAAATCTTTCCACGATGTCGGGCCGCTGCTTATGTTGTCGGTGTTGACGACGAATCCGGTTGTTCCCCAGTTTTTGGGAACCGCATAGACCTTGCCGTTCACTGTAGCAGGACCGGAAAAGACCGCGTTCTGAGCGCCGGGATCATAGTTGGGAAGACGAGACAGATCGAGTTCCTGGATCAGGCCGAGCTCTACGTAGGTTGAGATTGTGTAGTTGGTGGGAACAAAAACGTCCCATCCAGCGCCACCGGCCTGCAGTTTGGCCAGCATCTCTTCATTGGAACCAAAGGCGTTGACCTGAATGTTCACTCCAGTCGTATCCGTGAATTCTTCGAGGTTTACCGGGTTGTGGTAGTTGGGCCAAGTGGAGAACACCATCCGGTCACCAAGCTCCCCATAGGCATGGGCGTTTCTCGGCGCCAGTCCTGGAACGGCAGAACCCAACACAGCCATCGCGGTGCCAAGGCCGGTGACACCAAGAAAATGACGCCGGCTGACGGAACCCTTCTGGTAACGCCGAAATTCCTCCATCAGCTTCTCTGCTGTGATCGGCAGATTGTCTTTATAGTCCTTGCTCATTGGTGTTTCCTCCATGTTGCAATTATCCGTCGTTTAATCTGTAGAAGAGCCGTTTTCGACGGAATGAACTCGCGGCTCTATGAATCCTCCAGCACCAGGGCCGCTTCGTTTTTCCAGCCGATGGCGACGTCGTCACCGGGCTCAAAACCGCCCTGGGCATTTTCGATGTGCTTGGGCGACATCACCAAGATGTTGCCCAACCCCTCAGTGTCGATCAGGTATTCCGTGTGCTCACCCAGAAAAATCCGGTTCTTGATCCGGCCGTTCAGCGCGACGTCCGTTTTCATCTTGGCAGCGCTCGTGTTGGGCGCGTTCACCACGATCAGCTCAGGGCGAATGGCAACGCTTGCAGCCGCACCGGGGGCAAGTTCCGCAGCGCTCTCAGATGCGCTGCCGACAAACGGCCGGCCGTTGCCGTCTTCAACGACAACAGATCCCGCGCTCACGCTTTTTACGTTGCCGGTAATGAAGTTCGACTTCCCCACAAAGTCCGCGACATAGAGATTTTTGGGTTGGTCATAGAGCTCACGCGGGCTGCCTGATTGCACCACGCGTCCATCCCGCATGATGCAGATCCTATCGCTCATGGAGAGCGCTTCTTCCTGATCATGGGTCACGAGAATAAAGGTGATGCCGACATCGCGTTGCAGGGTTTGCAGTTCAATCTGCATGTCGCGGCGAAGCTTGCGATCCAGGGCCGCCAGCGGCTCGTCGAGCAACAAAACTGTCGGTCTGTTGATCAGCGCCCGGGCAAGAGCCACGCGTTGCTGCTGGCCACCGGACAGTTCCCAGATCCGGCGTTTGCCATAGCCGTCCATTTGAACCAGCTCCAGCATTTCATCGACCTGCTTGTAGATCTGGGTCTTGGGGGGTTTGGGTGCGCGTTGGCGGAGCCCGTAACCGATATTGTCGGCAACGCTCATGTGGGGGAACAACGCGTAATGCTGGAAAACCATGTTCACCGGGCGCTGGTGAGGAGGCACGCCCTTCACGGAAACACCGCCGATGTGCACGTCACCGAGTGAAGGCTGTTCGAACCCGGCAATAAGCCGAAGAGACGTGGTTTTTCCGCAGCCGGAAGGACCCAGAAAACTGAAGAACTCTCCCTGTTCGACAGACAGGCAGACGTTGTCCACCGCAAGCACGTCACCGTACCGTTTGGTAATGTTGTCAAACCGGATATCTGGCGAGGCAGAGTTTTGGGTGTCGTCCATCGCCGTCTTGCGTTCCATCCCTGTCACTTACGCGTGCAAGCCTTGCTGTTCATTGTTTTGCAGCGCTCTCACGGGCCTTCCATAAGCATGCTCTCTTTGCGGCTCGCATGTATATATCCCCCGCGGTATATATGCCTGCCAGAACGCTAATGTTGATTTTCGCCTGCGAGAGGGGATATTACCGCTGTTCATGTTAAGTGACCAAAACCCCATTCTAAAACTCGATTCCCGCGGCTGGCACGAGCAGGTCGCGCGCGTTATCACGTCAGAGGACACGACCGACTTTCCTGCGGTGCTCGTCGAGGCACTCCGAACAATCGTGCCGTTCGATTATTCCGTTTTCTTTGCCTATCGAGGGGAAGAGCGCCCCATATGCGCTTACGATACATTTACGCCGAAAGAGCGGATCGTTTTCGTCACGGACTATCTGGTGGGTCCCTATCTGCTTGACCCGTTTTATCAGGTCTATGCCGAACGCCTCGATCCGGGCCTCTATCGGCTGCGGGAAATCGCACCGGACCGGTTTTATCATTCGGAATACTACCGGTCCTATTACCGCCGCACCGGCCTGGCAGAAGAGATCGGCTTTCTGGTCGCCCTGCCCCACGACATGATGCTTGTGATCTCATTGATGCGGGCAGGCACGAGCACCACCTTCAGCGACCGCGACATGAACAAGTTGCGCCGTATCGAGCCCATCGTTCATGCTTCATCAGTCAGGCATTGGAGCAAACTCGGCGCCCATAGTTTGCAGGCCTCAGCAGAGGGTAAATCCCACCCCACCCTCAACTTTCAGGTCACGAGCGCCTTTGAGAATTTTGGCGAAAACATTCTCACACCGCGAGAGCGCGAAGTGGTGCGCATGGTGCTGCGCGGACACTCGTCCAACTCCATCGGCCGACACTTCGAGATCGCCACCGGCACGGTGAAAATCCACCGCAAGAACATCTACGCGAAACTGGGAATATCAACGCAGTTCGAGCTGTTCTCCCAGTTCATATCGGACCTCAGCAGCGGTGTGGACACGGACGAGGCGCCGGACAATTGAAAACAAACGCAGACGGTCCAGCGCCATGACAGGCTTGTTTGCCTTTGCCTGCGGGGGTTGGCCTACCGCAGCACCCCAGGCTCGCTTCCCCCTAAATTCAGATCACAGATTGTCCTTCACCAGGATTTCGATCCTGACGGTCTCCTGAGATTCAATCGGCTCTCGATCGTCGATACCAGCTT
>JAJFHB010000553.1 GCA_021775795.1 Hyphomicrobiales bacterium
GATCATCGGTCACCACATAGTGGTGCTGCATGGTGGTGATCGGCAGGTCGAGCCCGGAGAGGGCGCCAATCTGCCGGGCATGATAGCCGCCGGCATTGACGACATGCTCACAGATGACCGTGCCCTTTTCCGTTGTCACCTGCCATTCGCCGGATGCCAGTTGTGTCACATCCGTGACGCGGCAATGGCGGATCACCTCTGCTCCCATCAGCCGGGCACCTTTGGCCATGGCAAAGCAGGTGCCAGCCGGGTCAACGTGACCATCGTCGGGTGTGAATAGTGCTGAAATGACACCGGATGCTTCAACGTCATAGAGCGGGTTCAGGCGCGCCACTTCTTCAGGGCCGATGATTTCTGCTGTTTGTCCGCGCGCCAGAACAGCATCGCGAATGTGGTTTATCCACTCAACATGGTCTGGCGAGGTTGCGACACGCAACGATCCGCACCCGTGCCAACTCACCGACTGCTCGGTTTCAGTTTCAATTCGCTTGTACAGATCAACCGCGTAATCGTGCATGCTGCCGAGCGCGTAGCCGCCCACCATGCGACTGACAAGGCCTGCTGCGTGCCAGGTTGCGCCGGAGGTAAGTTCGTCCTTTTCGATCAAAACGCAATCGTTCCAACCTTCGCGAGCCAGATGATAGAGAACGCCGGCACCCATGTTGCCGCCGCCGATGATGACTGCGCGTGCGTGGCTGCGCATGCGTTCTATCTCGCTTCTGTTTGTATCATCGCCGCAGGGTCACCGGTGTGTTGGCCCAGACCAAGACAGCTGTTGTCTTCCCTGGATTGCGATAAGTGTGCGGGATGCTTGCCGGAAAGGAAAAGCTGTCCCCGCTGTTGAGCAGAAACAGCTCGCCGTCCAGGTTGATCTCAATTTCCCCCTCAAGCACGAGACCGGCTTCCTCGCCCTGGTGTGTGTAAAGATCGTCGCCGGTGGAGCCGCCGGGTTCATACCGCGAAAGACCGAGAGCAAGTTCTCCGTCGAGGCCGGCAGAGAGAAGATGGTCCTCAAAACCCATGTAGTCTGTGGTTGCGAAGCCCGAGTAGGTCAGGCGACGCCGGCGATCCGCGCGTACAACGTAGGGACGCTCGCGCGCTGGAACCGGCCCGTCGTTTTCGAAAAACCAGCCGATGGGCACCTGAAGTACTTCGCAGATGTCCTGCAGGGCCGTGACTGACGGGCGCGCCAGACCGCGTTCAATTTTCGACAGAAAACTGACCGATTTGCCCGACTTGTCGGCAAGAGCCTGCAGCGTCAGCCCATGAGCCTTGCGCAGGGACCGCAACTCGTCGCCTAATTGCAGAAGTCGGTTGTCTGTCACTGTTTTTGAAACTGGCTTGACTTTCATGAAAATTGTGAGAGCATATTTTTCATAAAAGTTCAATCTTGCTTTTTGTTTTTTCCGGCGGGATTGAGTTGCCTTCAATGTGGGTGGGATTGCCATGGATGCGCGATCAGAGGATCTGCATGTTGTAAACCGAGTGAAGGCGCTCTTGGGCGAAGAGGGCTATGCCCAGGCGTTTGCGCCAATTGAAGAGGCATCGGGGCTCCCGAATGCGGCTTACTGGTCGCCTGAGTGGCTGGCTCTTGAGCGGGAGCGCGTGTTTCAGAGATCCTGGGTATTTGCAGGTGCTGAGGCTGAAATTCCAGAACCGGGCGACATGAAGCCCGTAGAGATTGCCGGTGCGCCACTGATTATCATACGGGACCAGGAGGGAGCCGTCCGCTGTGTGCATAACGTGTGCCGCCATCGAGGTGCCAGATTGCTGCGTGAGCCCTGCAACAGATCTTCGATTACGTGTCCCTATCACGCCTGGAACTATGGCCTTGATGGCAGATTGCGGGCGCGCCCACATTTTTCAGGCCCGGATAAGATCGATCGGTTTGAGAATGGCGGCGGCGAGAAACTCGATCTGGTTGCGGCGCGTGCCGAGACCTGGAACGGCTGCATTTTTGTTAATCTGTCTGGCGATGCAGAAGCGCTTGAAGATTGGCTGGCGCCATTGTTGCGGCGGACGAAGGGGTACGACCTCTCTTCCATTCGATGGGCAGGCAAACTTGACTTTGAAGTCCGGGCGAACTGGAAACTTGTCTATGAGAACTACATGGAGGGGTATCACGTCTTTGCTTTGCACCCCAAGCTCCTGAAGTTTGCGCCGATGAACGTCCGCTGGTCCGGTGAGTGGGACGCACATGTTTTCTACAACGACTATGTCTTCCCGGAACTTCAGGAAGGGCGAGGGGACAGTCTTCCGCACTATCCAGGTCTTTCCGAAGATGACGCCCGGCGCGGATTGTGGTCACTTTGCTTTCCTCATTTTGCAGTGGAGGTGTTTCCAGACCAGTTCACCGTGCTTGTCTCCTATCCTGTTGCTCCAGACCTGACGCGAGAAGAACTGCATATTTTTCTGATAGGTGAGGCGGCGATTTGCGATGAGCACCGTAACGCCCGCGAGGCGGTGTTCAGTATGTGGGACGATCTCAATAGAGAAGACTTAGGCGTGCTCGAGTTGCTGCAGCAGGGCCGCCTCTCACCGGCTTATGACGGCGGCCGCCTCTCCCCGCACTGGGAAGGGCCAACGCATCAGTTCGGCCGCCTCCTCATCGAAAAGATTATCTCCACATGAACACGGTCACGCCGGAACAGATGGTCCTGGATGACAACTGGAGCGACCTGAGCCGTATCCAGGAGATGCCGGACATAGATCGTCGGCGCCTTCATGATTATCGCCTCGGCCGGATTAGCGGGGCGCTTCGCGATGCAGATGCTGCCATGTGCGTGCTCGTGAACCCGATCAGCCTGCGTTATGCGGCTGACTATCGCAACTATGCGCTCTTTCAATCGCACATCCCCACAACCTATCTGTTCGTCCCGGTTGAAGGGCCGGCTGTCCTGCACGGGGCCTATGATCCTATGCCCGTGGCCGACGAGATTCGGGCCGGACGGCCATTGTCGTATTTTGATGGCGGCCCCGACCTTGCCGACGGCGCGCGGCTTCTGGCGCAGGATGTCGTCGATTATCTCGCTGAACTCGGCACGGACAACCGCCGTGTTGCGGTCGAGTATGTCAATCCAAGCCTCACCCAGGCACTTCTGCAGCGCGGGTTGGAAGTGATTGACGGTGTCACGGTTTCGGAAGAAGCGCGGAAGATCAAATCTGATGATGAGATCGCTTGCATCCGTTGGGCGATTGCGGTTGCCGAACATGGCATTGCCAAGGTGCACGAGGCGCTACAACCCGGTGTCAGTGAGGTCCAGCTCTGGGCCTTGCTGAACTACACCAACCTGGCAAACAATGGTGATTGGCATGACGGACGCATGATGGCTTCCGGCCCGCGCACAAACCCCTGGTGCCAGGAAGCATCACCAAGGCAGGTGGAGGCGGGTGATCTGGTGGGGTTTGATACGGATATGATCGGCCCGTTTGGCTATTGCGCAGATATATCACGCACTCTGCATTGCGGTCCCGGCAAGCCGACCCGGCGTCAGAAGGAACTGTACCAACTGGCCGTCCGCGAGGTCGAATGCAACATGAAGCTGGTGCGGCCGGGCATCTCCCTGTCGGCGTTTCAGGCGCAGGCGCTGCAGATGCCCGAAGAGTTTCATGAACACGCCTATTCCTGTGTCATCCACGGTGTGGGCATGTGTGATGAGTATCCGAGGGTCAACCCTGTGCACCGTGGTCCGAACCCTTATGAAGGAACACTCGAGGCCGGTATGGTGGTCTGCGTCGAGAGCTTCGTTGGCGCCGTGGACGAACGGGAAGGTGTGAAGCTCGAACAGCAGGTGCTGGTGACGGAAGATGGTTGCGAGATGCTCTCATCCTATCCGCTTGAAGAGGCACTGCTGAATTAGGATCAAACATTGAGTTGGTCTCAGAATTTCTCACGATCAGGATCTACATGGTGGTGTGTTCCGGGCTGTTTTGTGCTTTGAAGGGGTAACAAACGGCAGGACCAGAGATGAATGAACCGGACAATCGCCTTGGCATCGTCGTCAACTTTTTTGACGGCCAGTCGGATGATTCCGTTAGCGATTTGCTTGCAGCCACTACAGGTGTTTCGCTGCGGTTGCTTGAGCTCAATCCCCATGTGGACAAGGTGCTTCTTGTTGACGGTAGCGCAAAGCCATCCGAGCCAATGATCCGGGTGTGCCGGCAGCTTGGCACGGAGTATCTTCATGGAGAGAAGAAGCTGAACTACGTTGAAGCCTACAATCTTGGCTGGAAGAAACTTGATACTCCCTACATTGGTCTGATGGCGAACGACATCATTCCGCACCCTCTGGAAACCATTGAACGGCTCAAGACATGGATCAAGAAGCCCGATATCGGGTGTGTGTTTCCGTATTTAAATTCTAACCGCTTTGGCTTCGATGAAGTGCAACGTCCCAGCCTGAACAATCGTGGCTCGATCACTTGTGAACCGGCGTCGATGACCCTCAATTTGAACCTGTTCAAAC
>JAJFHB010000554.1 GCA_021775795.1 Hyphomicrobiales bacterium
AAACTCTGCTGAATGGCGCAGGGACTGACCATAAAGCGTGTGCAAAATAGCATGGCCGGTGCGGTCAGCGGCAGCACATGTGCGCTGCGCTTGCGGGCCCTCACCCATGTGGGTTGTCATTCCGCCGAAGGCGCGCTGATAAATGTTGCCTTCCTCTGTACGGCTGAAGGGCACGCCCCAGTGCTCAAGCTCATAGACGGCTGCCGGCGCCTCGCGACAGAGATATTCGATGGCATCCTGGTCGCCAAGCCAGTCAGAACCCTTGACTGTGTCGTACATATGCCAGCGCCAGTTATCTTCACCCATATTGCCGAGTGAAGCGGCGATACCGCCCTGGGCGGCCACGGTGTGGCTGCGGGTTGGAAACACCTTTGATATGCAGGCGGTTTTCAGACCGGCCTGGCTGCACCCGAGGGCCGCGCGCAGTCCGGCACCGCCAGCGCCCACGACGATGGCATCGAAAGTATGATCAGTGAACGGATAGGCACGTCCGTTGACCGCAAACTGAGACGGTGCAGTTGATCCATTTGTGGCCATAAGCCGTCAGCTCCCGAAGCTCAATTTCAATATTGTGAACAATCCGGCGATCCCCATCACTGACGCGAAGAAGATGTTGCCGACGATGGCGGCGATCTTTGCACCTTCACCATGAATATAGTCTTCAATGATGGTCTGCATGCCGAGATACATGTGGTAAGTGGCGCTCAAAATCATGAGTAGAAAGAGTATGGCGACGAGCGGCGAGGATATCACCGCGACGATTTCGGCGTGAGGCTTGCCCAGATTGGTCACCAGAATGATGACGAACAGAATGATCAGGGGCACGTTGGCAATGGCCGTCAGGCGCTGCCGCCAGAAATGAGTGACGCCAGATTTGGCAGATCCAAGCCCGCGTACTTTGCCCAAGGGTGTTTCGTAGCTCATATCTTCAGCCCCTCTAAAGCACCGAGTAACCAACAGCCCAAATGATGAGCGTGGTGATGATGGAACCGGCAATTGTGAGCCGTGCGACCCACTCGACGGTGGCAAGTTCAAAGCCGCGGCCGGTGTCCCAGACCAGGTGACGCAGACCGCCAAAAGCATGATGCACCAGAGCCCAGGTGTATCCGAACAGGACAAGGCGTCCGAGAAAGCTGCCGGCGATCTCTTGCACGTAGGAGAAATATTCCGGTCCCGACGCCAGCGCCACCAACCACCAAACGAGCAGCACAGTTCCAAAATACAGCGCCGCTCCGGTCATGCGATGGATGATTGACAGCATCATCGTCAGCATGGGGCGGTAAATCTGCAAATGTGGAGAGAGGGGCCGTTCGATCCTAGATTTTGCTTCGGCCATCTGAGTTCCCAAGGTTCTTCCGAAAGTGAAAGTACACTGACAACAGTTCTAGCGTTTCCAGCCGTTTAAGGCAAACCGTCGAATGCCAGTAAATTGGCGCCAACGCTCGGTGGCAACGCTTTCGCTGCCGGGGCCGTTTGTCGCGATTTCGCGGGGTTTGCTCCGCAGCTTCGTGTTGTTGTTCAAAAGCTGATTTCAGCTGGCGCGCTGGCGCTCCCGGAAAGCCTTTTTCTTGGCCCGGTTGCCACAGCGTGTCATGGAGCACCACCGCCTTTTTCCCGGTCGTGATGTGTCTATGAACAAAACCGAACAGGTTTCCTCTGCGCATTCCCGCAAGCGCTCAATGTCAGCGCTTGCAAAAAGCCCGATGGCATCGCGGGCAATCATCGACAGGGCGGCAATGATGCCAGTTTCGCTGCACCAGTCAGATGCGGTGGCGGTGTCATTGAGCTGCGGCGCCAGGGGAGGCTGGGCTGCATGGTGGTTGATGAGTTCAATGTCCGCACTCCTGGGCGTATGGCCACGGTAGCGGTTGTAAGCGGTGCGATAGATTGCTTCTCGCAGTTCACGGGCGGTGTTGAACGCATCTTTGTCAATCTTTGTGCCCTGCGGGGCAATTTTCGCGTCAGTGAGCCAGCGGCTGAGATCGTCTTCATCCTGCCAGCGATCGAACGCCTGATCTGCGCGATCTCCAACAGTTGCCGTGAAATTGAGAGAGAGCCGACCGGTGTCAAAGTGGAATGTCAGGTCTATGTCATCCCAGGCGGGCGTTTCTGAATTTGTCATGGGAACTTGTATAACTGGTTCCTGTGTGGTAATCAATGGAACCAGTTTAATCGGTTCCGTTTTGCCCGAAAGGATACCTTCATGTTCGCCGGCTTTAAGAATGGCAGTTTTGCTCACGGCGATTACCGCATTGATTATCTCAAAGGCGGCGATGGGCCAGCACTGCTGTTGCTGCACGGATACCCGCAGACACGGGCGGCATGGCACAAAGTGGCAGGGCCACTGGCCGAGAACTACTCACTGATCATTCCTGATTTGCCCGGATATGGTGGCAGTGCCGGCCCGGATCCAGATGCAGACAGCATCGCCTACTCAAAACGCCGGACCGCAGAAGTGATGATCGCGCTCATGCACAGCCTCGGGTATGAACGATTTTTGCTTGCCGGCCACGATCGTGGCGCGCGGGTTGCCTACAGGCTTGCCCTTGATCATCCGAGTGCCGTTGCCCGTCTTGCGATCCTTGACACCATACCAACCCTGAACGTCTGGGAGGAAATGGACTGGCACAGCGCAATTGGTGCGTTTCACTGGCCGTTTCTGGCCCAACCGGCTCCCTTGCCCGAACGTCTCATCGGTGCAGAGCCGGAACATTATGTCGGGCACCTGCTCGATAGCTGGTCGGTGCATCGTGATGCCCTTGAGCCGGATGCTGTCGCGGCTTATCTGGGCCAGTTTCGCAACCCCCGGACTGTTGCCTCAACCTGTGCCGATTACCGTGCCGGCGCTACGATAGATGTGGTGCATGACCGCAAGGATCGGGATGAGGGGCGGAAAATCGCCTGCCCTTGCCATGTGTTGTGGGCGCGCGGCTATCAATCGACACAAGAAGCAACGCCCCTCACGGTCTGGCAGGACTGGGCAGATGATGTCGGCGAAACGGCCTTCGAGTGCGGCCACTTTATTGCCGAGGAAAGGCCGGATGAGTGTGCTGCAGCGCTGACTGCGTTCTTCACATGACCTGGCGCGGCAGTACCACCCAGTAGTCCAGCTCGAGAATGACGCCATCCGCGAAGCCGCCATCAATACGACCGGGAAAGCCGCTTGTCGGTAAGTCCTTCGTGGCGGTGGTGACGATCCGCAAGGCGCCGATATCCGACCGTCTCGGAATTTCGGCTTTCTCTTTTATTTGAGACCAGGCGAAAACCGTGTCTCCGGCAAAAAGTGGCGCTACGTGGGTTCCACCATTAATGGCGGCGATGTGAAAGGCGTTCGCCAGACCGTTGAAGGAAAGCGCATGCGCCAGGGAGATAACATGCCCGCCGTAAATTATGCGGCGGCCAAAGCGCCCCTGACTTTCGGTGAACTGGTTGAAATGCACCTTTGCCGTGTTCTGATAGAGGCGCGCCGCCATCATGTGTTCGGCCTCTTCGACGGTCACACCGTCGACGTGGTCAATGCGCTCGCCCGGCTCATAATCATCCCAACGGTCAGTGCTGCCTGACAGAATGGTGTCATAGCGATGCATTCTTATGGGGGGAACAGCACCACCCAGGGTGTCCGCTGCCACTGCATCCGGCAAGACGGGCACGACAGGCTCGGGCGCGGGACTGTTTTCATCGCGCTTGCGCACCATTACCCAGCGAACAAATTCAAGTACGGGTTCATCGTCGTCGGTGCGCCCGGTAGAGCGTACGTAAACGACACCGGTCTTGCGGTTTGAATTCTCCTTGACGCCGATCACTTCCGAAGTGGCCGACAATGTATCACCCTCATAGACCGAGCGCAGGAAACGACAATCGGCGTAACCGAGATTGGCTACAGCATTGAGGGAAATGTCCGGTACCGTCTTGCCAAAGACCGTATGGAAGACGAGAAGGTCATCCAGCGGCCGTCCGGGATAGCCGATGCCTGAAGCGAAAGCCTGAGATGATTGAACGGCACTGCGGCCCCCATACAGGGCTGCGTAGAGGGATGCATCCCCAGACGTCAGGGTGCGTGGCGTGGCGTGCGCGAGCATCTGACCGGGTGCGAAGTCTTCGAAGAAATTACCCTCATTGGTCTTTGTCATTCGCAGGCATCCTTCCAGGTGAAGCGTTGCTTGTGCGCGCACAGCCCGCATTTGGCAATGTAACAGTGTTATGGGAGGCGGTTACTCAGTTTTGTCGCCAGCCATGGCCTCGATGGCATCGGCGATAACAACTGTTCGCCGGGCAATTTCAGCGTGCAGCCGTTCCACCATGCGTCCCTCCAAGGTGATAGCACCCTTGGCCTGATTCTCGGGCAACTTGAACGCAGCAATTATCTTGCGGGCAAAATCCACCTCGTCCTCGCCAGGCGCAAAATGGTTATTGCACGGTTCAATCTGCGATGGATGAATCAAAGTCTTGCCGTCCATACCAAGGCTTCGGCCATGAGCACATTCGTTTGCAAAACCATCCAGATCGCGAAAATTGTTGTAGACGCCATCAAGAATAGTCAGCCCATAGGCCCGGGCGGCGGCAACGCAGGTCGAAAGCCAGGAAAGCATGGGCAAACGGTCTGCCGTCATTGCCGCGCCGGTTTCCTTGGCGAGATCATTCGTCCCCATGACGAAACAGGAAAAGCGAGAGCCCTCATCGGCTGCAACTGCAGCGATTGATGCCGCATTCAGCATGGCCAGCGGGGTTTCCATCATCGCCCAGATCTGCAGGTCGGCGGGTGCGCCGGCATCATCGAAGCGCTTGTTGAGCGCTCGCACCATGTCGGCTGTATCAATCTTCGGCACCAAAATGGCATGGGGCCGTGCCGTGATCGCGGCGTCAATGTCGGCATTCGCCCAATCCGTGTCGAGACCGTTGGTGCGAATGACGATCTCGCGCCTGCCGTAGCTGCCACTTTGGGCTGCCGATACAACAAGCGCGCGGGCATCGTCTTTGGCCTCGGGAGCCACGGCATCTTCCAAGTCAAAAATATATCCATCTGCAGGCC
>JAJFHB010000555.1 GCA_021775795.1 Hyphomicrobiales bacterium
ACGTCGCCAGCGGTTCGCCGCCACAAGAGCTTTTGCCGTTTGGTCTTGAGCGTTTCAAGGGCTTTACCTGAAACAACGATTTCAACATCGCAGGAGGCAAAAAAAAGAGCCGCCCGTGAGGGCGACTCTCTTGGAAAGGGAAATCGTCACCAACCTGCACCGCCGCCCCCCGAGGGACATAAGGCTAGGCTGATGCTCACAGATATAGAGCATCAGAATCCGGGCACCTGTGCGCTACATCACACCTCACACAAATATTGAAGAAAAGTGTGTGACTGCCAACCCGAGCAATGGTCGCTGAGACCTTCAGTTTGCCCTCCGGCAATTTGTAACATTTCCCGTCATTTTCATGCCATTAATGAGGCAGATGTTTCCGCTGTACAGGGACTATTTTGCATTGAATGGGAACCGGTTGACCACGCTGAAGCGCCTGTCGCTCCAGCATTTGAATTACGCTGACGCCTGAATTCCGGATGTTTTCTGTGGTCGGGTGAAGCACCTCTTGGGAGTTAATAATGACGCCACGCCCGCATCTTCACCTGTCTGCCCTTCGCACAAGTTTTGCGTTTGTCTTATGGCTGGCAATGACGATCTCGACCCAGGCCACAGAACGACGGGTCATCATCTTTGAAGACGCAGACTATTTCGGTTTCGACTATGAAACTCAGCAAGATGTGTCGCTGGAGCAGTGTCAGCAGGCCTGCCTGGACGATGGCAGTTGCCGAGCCTTCACCTACAACCAATCGTCCCAGTGGTGCTTTCTCAAGAGCGATATATCCGAGCTTATGAATACTCCCGGCGCCACGGCTGGCCGGGTCAGTGAGTTCGAACTGGCTGCTGAAGCCCCACAGCGTCCTGAATTCCTCACCAGAGACATCGAGGTTGAGGCCGAAGAGCTGGCGTTCAGCCTCACCGGTGGAGAGATGGATTCTGAGCGTGGTCTCTATGCACTCATTCATGCCGGCCACACGGCAATTGCCAATGGCCAGGCCCGTGCCGCAACAATAGCTTTTCAGCTCGCCCTGCGCGTCGATGAAAAGGAATTCGCCGCCTGGGCTGGACTGACGCTTGCGGTGTTGCAGACTGAAGGCGAAAACTATGTGGATCGTTCCAATCTCGCCAAAAAAGGTACCTCAGCTGCCTACAATGCCTACCTGACAGCAAAGACACTTCAGGACCGCGCCGGGGCTCTGGCTCTCCTCGCCCGCGCACTTGAACAACGCTTTTTGTTCCGCCCAGCACTTGAGGCTTACAAGGAAAGTCTGTTGCTGGCGGATTCGGCAGAGGTTCGGGACGCATTTGATGCCCTGCATGAGCTCTACGGCTTCCGGGTCATTGATCACACTGTCGATTCTGAAACGGCGAGCCCGCGCGTCTGTATCAGCTTCTCGGAAGAGCTGCAGACCGGGCAGTTTGAGTTTGCAGACTTTGTGACACTGAATCAGACAACGGCCACCGCCGTCACCGCACAATCAGCCCAGCTTTGTGTTGATGGTCTTGTGCATGGGGAACGCTACCAGATCGGGCTGCGACCCGGCATTCCCTCCATTGTCGGCGAAAGTCTTGACCGGCCCATATCACTCACCGTCTATGTGCCTGACAGAAGTGCATCGGTTCGCTTTACCGGCCGCAACCTCGTTCTGCCTCGCGTTGGCAGTCACGGCATCCCGGTTATCAGCGTCAACACAGATGCTGTTGACGTCCGGCTCCATGTTATCGATGAACGCTCGCTTGCCGGAACGGTAACGCGCGATGAGATTTTTTCGCAACTCAACGGCTATTCCATTGATGAGCTCGAAGACAACAGCGGGGAGTTGATCTGGGAAGGCGTGCTCGAAGTTGCATCGGAACTGAATGAGGAAGTAACGACCAGCTTTCCAATTCAAGAAGCCCTGAACGATCGCAAGCCGGGCATCTATGTGATGACAGCACGCCCTGTGGATGCGCAGGAAGAATATTGGCGCGCCCAGGCAACCCAATGGTTTGTCGTCTCGGATATCGGGCTCGCATCCGCAATGGGTGAAGACGGATTGCACGTATTCGCCCGCACTTTGTCAGACGCATCCGTACTTGCTGGCCTTGAAGTTACATTACTGGCCCGGAACAACAGCGTGCTGGGAACGAGCAGTACCGACGAAAATGGTCACGCGCGTTTTAAGGCCGGCCTGGTACGGGGCACCGGTGGCGCAACACCCGCCCTCATCACCACCAGTAACACTGGCGATTTTGCCTTTCTTGACCTCACCAAAAGCGGCTTTGACCTTACAGACCGTGGTGTGAGTGGCCGTCAGTCACCGGGCCCCCTTGATGTTTTCGCCTACACGGAACGCGGCATCTACAGACCTGGTGCTGCAGTTCACCTCACCGCTTTGGTGCGTGACGGCGAGGCGATCAGCGTGTCGCGAACACCGTTGACGGTGGTTTACTCGCGCCCGGATGGTGTCGAATTCATGCGGGAGGTTGTTCAAGATGCCGGGCTTGGGGGCTATCAGACTGATTTTCTGCTGCAGGACAACGCCATGCGCGGAACCTGGCGCGCAGAGTTATACGTCGATCCGGATGCCACATCGGTAGCCGAAGTGCGGTTCCTGGTTGAAGATTTCATTCCCGACCGTATTGAGTTTGAGCTCGACACCCAGGCCAGTGAGTTTTTGACAGAGGGTGCTACGCACTTCGACATCGCCGGCCGCTATCTCTATGGCGCCGATGCCGCCGGCCTGCAGCTCGAAGCAGAAGTTGCGGTTCGCCCGGTCACCACACTCACAGCATTTCCAGGCTACCATTTTGGATTGATGGATGAAGATGTCCTGCCGGTGAGGGTACCGCTTGCCGGCCTTCCCGCGACGAATGAAAGCGGCCTTGCGACGGTTTCCGTCGAACTGGAAACCTTGCCCTCTTCATCACGGCCGCTGGAAGCTGAAGTGATTGTCCGCATGCGCGAAAGAGGCGGGCGTGCCGTCGAACGCTCGCAGAGCCTGCCGG
>JAJFHB010000556.1 GCA_021775795.1 Hyphomicrobiales bacterium
GGCATTACCCGCATTGAAAACAGGCTTCCGATCATTATTGCTATTCCGACCACAGCAGGTGCCGGTTCCGAAGTCGGACGGCATGCCCTCATTGCGGTTGAGGATGGTCGGCGTCTCGGCTTTGTTTCGCCGTATCTGATACCCCGGGTCACCATATACGATCCAACTCTCACATTGGGCCAACCGGCAGTTCTCACTGCTGCCACGGGCATGGACGCAATCACCCATTGTGTTGAGACATTTGTTTCCAGCGCCTACAACCCGCCAGCCGACGGCATGGCACTCGATGGCCTGCGCCGGGCCGCCCTCAACATACGCCGGGCGGTCGACAAACCGGACGATCTGGAAGCGCGCCGGGAAATGATGGCGGCATCCCTGAACGGCGCCATGGCATTTCAGAAGGGCCTCGGCGGCGTCCACGCGATCTCTCATGCGCTGGGGGGGCTGGAAGATCTGGAGCTCGATCATGGCACCTTGAACGCCATCTTGATGCCCCACGTTCTGGAGTATAACGCACCTGCGGTTGGAGAACGCTACGCCGCCCTCAAACAAGCCATGGGTCTGCCGTGCAATGCCGACCTGCCGAGCGAACTGGCACGTCTTGCTCAAGATATCGGGTTGCCCGCGCATCTCGGCAGGCTCGGCATAAATGAAGACGCGTTAGAGCGCGCCGCACCCTTGGCGGAGCGGGACCACACAAATGGCACCAACCCGCGCCGTGCCAGTTCAGCCAATTACCGGGACATTATGTATGCCGCATTCTAGATGTATGCCGCATTCTGGGTACCTGTGCATCCGGCGGCCGAGGAACGCCGCCTAATGAACATGCATGCAAACCTCATCGGTGGCGAATGGCGCGACAGTGCCAATGCGGTGGAAAACATTAATCCATCAAACACCGGCGAAATTGTCGGGTTGTATGCAAAGGCCGAGCCCCGCGATGTTGGAGCCGCAATTGATGCTGCCAAACAGGCAGCGCCCGAATGGGCGCAATCTGGCGTTCAACAGCGCCACGATATCCTCAAAACAACCTCGGATGAGCTGTTCGCACGTGGCGATGAATTAGGCCGCCTTTTGTCGCGTGAAGAGGGCAAGATCCTGAGCGAAGGCATTGCCGAGGTGCGCCGGGCGGCTCAGATTTTTGGATTTTTTGCCGGGGAGACTCTCAGGCTAGGAGGCGAAAGTCTGCCGTCGGTCCGTCCGGGGGTGGATGTTGAGATGACGCGCGAAGCGCTGGGCATCGTCGGAATCATCACCCCGTGGAACTATCCGATCGCCATTCCTGCATGGAAGATTGCACCCGCTCTTTGTCATGGCAACGCTGTGATCTTCAAGCCCGCCGAACTGGTGCCTGGCTGCGGTTGGGCGCTCGTTGAAATCCTGCATCGTGCAGGCCTGCCAGACGGTGTCTTGAACTTTGTGAACGGACCTGGGGCTGTGGTGGGGCAGGCGTTGCTTGATGATCCAGGCGTGGACGGCATCAGCTTCACCGGTTCCGTTTCAACCGGCCGCCGTGTGGCCGATGCCTGCGCCCGCCATATGCGCAAATGCCAACTGGAGATGGGTGGCAAAAACCCGCTGGTCGTGCTGGATGATGCGGATCTCGAAATCGCGGCAGACTGTGCCATCGACGGTGCTTTTTACTCCACAGGCCAGCGCTGTACGGCGTCATCCAGGCTCATAGTTACGGAGGGTGTTCACAGCCGCTTTGTCGAATTGGTGTCGGAAAGGTTGCGCCATCTGCAGGTCGATGATGCCTTGCGTGAAGGAACTCACATCGGCCCGGTGGCGAGCGATGCGCAACTGCGTGAGGACCTTTCTTACATCGAACTTGGTCGCCGCGAAGGCGCTAACCTGCGTTATGGAGGCGAGGTTCTGAGCCGTTCACAGCCGGGTTATTATCTGCAGCCAGCCCTGTTTACAGACACACATAATGGAATGCGGATCAATCGGGAGGAGATCTTTGGCCCTGTCGCAACAGTCATCCGGGTGCGTGATTATGAGGAAGCGCTCGAGGTGGCAAACGACACCGAATTTGGCCTCTCCTCCGGCATTTGCACATCCAGTCTGAAGTACGCCAGTCACTTCAAGCGAAACATCAAGTCGGGCATTACAATGGTTAATCTGCCGACCGCCGGGGTCGACTATCATGTCGCATTCGGCGGCCGCAAAGGTTCAAGTTACGGGTCAAGAGAACAGGGGTCCTATGCGCGGGAATTCTACACGAGCGTCAAGACTGCATATACACGGCCATGTTGAGCCCTTGACAATCTGTACACGTAGAGTTCGAATTTGCCTCGGCAGGTCTTTTTGAGGCTTCTCACCAGAGCGAGGCTTGCCAACAGAAGGCATAAATTGGATGCTCTAAAGAAAACATCGCAATCCTGAGCCGGAATCGGCCTGGATTTGGGTGCCCAACGAGGTGCCAGGACTGCCTAGGGAGATACTGATGAGTAATGCCATTTCAATTTATCATGGCAAGTTCGGGCGGGCGTGTTTGTATCACATGAACCGCCCCATGATCACACACGCGCACCGGGAGGGTCATCTGACCTTTCTCGTCGAGGGTGAAGCTGCAAAGCAAAATGTCTGCGCGGATACATATCTTATCTCGCATGGTTCGGGATGTGCCATCAATCCCTGGGAGCCGCATGACTTTCAGCCGGGAGATGATGAAGCCGGTTCTCTGTTTCTCATTCTCTACATAAAGCCAATCTGGTTTCTGGAAGCCGGTCGCCAGGCCAAGTCCGCTTTGAGATTTGGAAGAACACAGGTTGAGATCACGGACAATATTTCGCGGTCTATTCACCGGGTCGTTCACATGCTCCTCGAGAGCTCCCCGACCGACATGTTCGACGGTTATCTTTACGAACTCACTCAGGAGTGTTTCGACCAGACCTGGCAGTGGCAGAATGCAACGCCCATGACGGAAGCCAACCGTTATGTGTTCACCGACTACCGGGTTCGCAAATCCATCCGCTTCATGACGGATAATCTGGGCAGCGAAATCCGGTTGAACCAGGTGGCGCGGGCGGCCGGGCTTTCACGTCCGCACTTTTACAAGTTGTTCCGAATGCAAACCGGGATCACCCCAAATCTGTTCCTCAATACGTTGCGTATGGAACGGGCAATCGATTGCCTCACGGGTTCTGAACTGTCAGTGACGAACATCGGCTACGATCTGGGGTTTTCCTCGCAAAGCGCCTTCACGCGCTTTTTCTGCTCAAATGTCGGGCTGGCTCCAAGTGATTATCGCCGCGTTGCGCATGTGTTTGCCGGATAATCATAATCCGATCCGGTGTGAACAAATAATACTCTGAGATATGGGGAGAAAGGCCTGAGCCGCCTAGTATTTTCCTATTATCGCGCCAAAACAGCCGGCGCGGTGCTGGGAGGATCA
>JAJFHB010000557.1 GCA_021775795.1 Hyphomicrobiales bacterium
ACACCCTTGAGGAATTTTGCGGCCGGGAGTATTTTGCCTCGCGCGACACCTGCCATGTCGGGCACCAGACACTCGACTTCATCAATTCTATTTTGCTTGAACCAGTCCTGAACTTTTTTCATAAAACACCCTCAGCGCGAAACTGTGCTTCGCCTTGCACGACAGGCGCACCCCGACATTGAAGCACTACAGTTGTTCGCGAGGGAGCCTAGTGGAAAATGTTGGCCGCGCAAGGTTTAAGCAATGAGTTTCCTTAACTTCACGATAAGCCGCCGAGAACGGATAACCAGATGAACCCGCAGCCGATAACACAAGAAGTCGACGCTTTCCTGGATGACAATCCAGACGTTACCGTCGCGGACATGCTTGTTCCTGACATGAGTGGCATCCTGCGAGGTAAACAGCTTGTGCGCAGCGTCATGCCAAAGCTCTATACAGAAGGCGTTCGTCTGCCTGCTTCAAATTACCTGCTCGACTGGACCGGACAGTCCGTACCACCGATCGGCTATGGAACCATTGACGGCGATCCGGACTGGTATTGTAAAGCTGTACCCGGCACGTTGAAGCGGGTGCCCTGGTCACGCCGCCCCAGTGCCCAGGTTCTGACCTCCATGGAGGATGAAAACGGCAATCCCCACTTTGCCGACCCCCGCCATATCCTGGCACAAGTACAACGCCGCCTGCACGACATGGGGCTAAGAGCCGTGGTGGCTATCGAGTATGAATTCTATCTGATCGACCAGGAAGCTGCGGCTCGTGGCGAAATCATGCCGGCACGCTCACCCTCAAGCGGCTGGCGGCCCTCAATCACGAATGTCTACGGCCACGACGATCTTGCTGATTTCAGTGAACTGTTCGATGACATCCACGAGGCCTGTGAATTACAGGACTTGCCGGCCGAAACTTTTGTTGTCGAGTACGCTCCGGGCCAGTTCGAAATCAATATTTTGCATACAGATGATGCTGTTCACGCCTGCGATAACGCAATCTTGCTGGAACGGTGCATTCGCGAAGTGTCGCGCGCCCACGGTGTCATCGCCACTTTCATGGCGAAACCCTTCATCGAACAGACGGGCTCTGGGCTGCACGTTCACGTGAGCCTGATTGATGAGGAGGGCAACAACGTCTTTGCCGGCCCTATGGACCCGACAATCAACCGTCCCATCAGTGGCACCATGCGCAATGCCATCGCCGGAGTTGTGGATACACTTCCAGAAGCCATGGCGATCTTTGCACCGAATGCAAATTCCTATCGCCGCCTGATGCCTGGCGCCTACGCACCGGTCAACACTCACTGGGGTGGAGACAATCGCACGCTGTGCATCCGCATCCCCCCGTCCGATGAAAAAGCAATCCGAATCGAACATCGCGCTTCAGGTGCGGATGCAAATCCCTATCTGGTTACAGCCGCTGTGCTTGCAGGTATCCATCACGGCATTGCAAATGAACTTACCCCTCCCCCACCTGTTGTGGGAGATGCAGTGGAAGTAGCCGGCATTGCCCTTCCTTCACGCTGGGAGAGTGCACTCGACAAGTTCGCAGCCTCGACCGTGCTGCCCGAATATCTGGGTGCTGAATACTGCAAGTGCTATCACGGCGCCCGCGCCCACGAAGCGGAAAAATTCCACGCCCATATCGATCCGCTTGAGTACCAGTGGTACCTGAGGACCTCATGACAAGATCCAGCGACAGCCTTTCCTATTATACCGCAAGCGCCAATGCCCACCCAAACCACCCCAAACTTGAGGGTTCTGTGGAAGCGGACGTCTGTGTTGTTGGCGCCGGATTTACCGGCCTGTCCGCAGCGCTCGAATTGGCCGAACGCGGCTTTTCGGTTGTTGTTCTTGAGGCGGAAACTGTTGGCTGGGGTGCCTCCGGGAGAAACGGCGGGCAGATCTGCACCGGGTTTTCGTCAGACATGGCTCAAATCGCCAAGCAGGCTGGCGCCGAAGATGCAAAAAAATGCTGGGCGCTTGCAGAGGAGGCCAAAACACTGCTGCGGGACCGCATCGCCCGCTACGACATCGCCTGTGACCTCAAATGGGGATACACCCATGTGGCTCCCAAGACCAGCGCTCTGCCCGAACTTGCTCAATATCAAGAAGAGCTGGCGTCCTATGGTTACGAGGAGACAGAACTCTATACAAAAGCAGAACTCGAAGATCGCCTCGGCTCTCCCCTGTATCACGGAGGCATGAGGGATTTCGGGGCGGGACATCTGCATCCCCTCAACTACTGCCTCGGACTGGCCGATGCCGCGCTTACCCATGGTGCGAAAATCTATGAGCATTCCCGCGTAACCCATTACGATGATGGAGATAATCCTGTCGTCCATACGGAGAGTGGATCAATACAGGCAAAGTTTGTGGTGTTTGCGGGCAATGCTTATCTCGGTAGAACTGTACCGAAGCTCTATTCAAGAATAATGCCTGTCGGCAGTTTCATCACGGCTACGGAGCCCTTGGGCGAAAACCGTGCGCGCGCGCTGATCCGCGATGATGACGCCATCTGCGATACGAACTTTGTCGTCGATTATTTCCGGTTGTCGGCAGACAACCGAATGTTGTTTGGCGGGCGGTGCAGCTATTCGACCCTGGAACCCAAAGACCTGACCAGCTTCATGCGTCCGCGCGTTCTGAAAGTGTTTCCATCACTGGCCGACGCCAAACTGGATTATTGCTGGGGAGGCTATATAGGCATTACGGTAAATCGTATTCCCGACATGGGGAGGCTCGGCGATAACGTCCTCTATGCCCATGGGTTTTCGGGTCAGGGGGTGCTTCTCTCCGGCATCTACGGCAAACTGATGGCCGAGGCAATTGCCGGACAGGCGGAGCGTTTTGATCTCCTTGCCCAGTTCCGGCACATGCCTTTTCCCGGTGGCCCCATCAGGACACCGATCCTGGTG
>JAJFHB010000558.1 GCA_021775795.1 Hyphomicrobiales bacterium
TTTTGGTCGGAGTGGCAGGATTTGAACCTGCGACCCCCTCGTCCCGAACGAGGTGCGCTACCAGGCTGCGCTACACTCCGGCCTGTCAAGTCGTGGCGGGTTATAGTCTTTGCGAGGCGCAACTGCAAGCCCGTGAAATTGATGCTCACAGAGCAGCTTTCCAGCGTTGCGTCCGCATCTGCAAATCGCTATGTTGGCGCCCGTGCGGTGGCCAGGTGCCGCCGACCGGATGGGGCGTGGCCAAGCGGTTAAGGCGCTGGTTTTTGGTACCGGTATTCGTAGGTTCGAATCCTACCGCCCCAGCCAACCCCTTAAGCAACATGAAGCGATCTGGCATGGGAAACAGCGACGATCCCGTAGCACCCGGAGGGTGGAAAGTCAGTTCACCCCTTGCCGGCTGGAACCGCAAAAGCACTAATGACAGTGCTTCGGATGAGGAAGCTGTTCCAGCTCCTGCCGATTATACGTTTGCGGGCAAAGTTGCCATCGTTACAGGCGGCTCTAACGGTATCGGCCGGGCGGTTTGCGAAGCTTTGAAACAGGCCGGTGCGGACGTCGACGTCTGGGACCTTGACGTGCCGGCATTTGAAGGCGTTGCCTACGCCGCCGTTGACGTGACCGATGCACAATCGGTCAAAGCCGCGGCAGCCGGGTTGGTGGAGCGTTTCGGGCGTATCGATATTCTCATCAATAATGCCGGCTATGCCGGGTCCTCCGCATCGCTCGACGATTTTGATCCAGCTGAATGGCGCCGCATTGTCGAGGTCAATCTGACCGGTGTTTTCGAGGTTTGCCGCCGCGTCATTCCGCAGATGCGCCGCCGCAATGAGGGCCGCATCGTCAACATTGCAGCACACGCTGGTCGGGACGGAACGCCCAATGCGTCCGCCTATTCCGCCGCCAAGGCAGGCGTCATCGCGCTCACCCAGTCGCTTTCCAAGGAACTGGTCGAGACCGGCATCATGGTCAATTGTGTCGCGCCGAAGAATACATCAGACAACACAGAAGCATCATCGATTGCCGAAGAGATGGCGGATGTGGTGGGGACGATCCTTTGGCTCAGCTCGGACAATTGCGCCATGAGCATGGGCACCGTGGTCGATATTGCTCATCCGGCGGATGATGCGGTCTGAAGCCCTTCAAGTTGATCTGAAAACCATCTAAGCTTGCGGGGCAACACAGCCGTCGGGGCTCACGTGATTGGAGATGTTGATATGTCTGATGCAGCCGTCAATGAACCGCACAACCTTTACGCCGAAGGTGCAGCCTACGTAGATGGCGATTATGTGCCGGTGGGCGAAGCACGCATTCCCCTGACAGATCTTGGATTTGTTCGCTCTGATGTCACCTACGATGTGGTGCATGTCTGGAACGGCAAGTTTTTTCGCCTCGACGACCATCTCGATCGATTTGAGACCTCTTGCGAGAAAATGCGATTTTCGTTTGAACACACGCGCGACGATCTTGCCGCCATGCTGCATCAGCTTGTGGCGCTGACCGGGTTCACCGATTCTTATGTCAATATTTCCGCCTCACGCGGCTCATTTGCACCGGGATCGCGCGATCCGCTTTTGTGCCGGAACAAGATCTATGCCTTCGCAGTTCCCTTTGTCTGGATCACGCGGCAAGACGAGCAGGAAGAAGGGGTCGATGCGATCATCTCATCGACGCAGCGCATCCCAATGGCGTCCATGGACCAGACCGTCAAGAATTACCATTGGGCCGATCTGACCAGTTCGATCATCGAAGCCAATGAGCGTGGTGCCCGGCTGCCCATCCTGCTGGATGAAAACGGCAATGTCACCGAAGGACCGGGCTTCAATGTTTTCGCCTATTGCAACGGCAAGCTCTATACGCCCGATACCGGTGTGCTGCATGGCATGACGCGGAGAACGGTGCTTGAACTTGCGGGCAAGCAGAATGTGGAAACGCTGGTGGAGCCGGTGCCGCTTGCAACCTTGAAGAATGCCGACGAAGTGTTTTTGAGTTCAACCGCGGGCGGCGTCATGCCGATCCGCTCCCTGGACGGTGAAACTTTTGGTGATGGCGCACCCGGGCCCTTTACGACCCGCATGCGGCAACTCTATTGGGAGGCACATGATGATCCGGAATATGCCGAGCCGGTACGTTATGCGGCCGTTTAGCAGTTGCCGTCAAAGCTGCATCATCGGGAAACATCATGAGTAATCCGCAACTGGTTGAAGTGACCCGTGGCGGAGTGGTGGAAAGCGTTCACACGGGCGCATTTGCCGTCGTCAAGGCGGACGGCATCGTGGTCAAACAGGCAGGCCGTATCGAGCAGGAAATCTATCCCCGCTCCGCCATCAAGGCATTCCAGGCATTGCCCATGGTTGCAGCCGGTGTTGTAGATGATCTGCGTTTCACGCCTGCCGAACTGGCGCTTGCCTGTTCCTCCCACGGCGGCGAACCTGAACATGTGTCTGCCGCAGCATCCATGCTGACCAAGGGCGGATTTGTGGAGAGCGATCTGGAGTGTGGCGCACACTGGCCGATGTTTGAGCGCGCCTCTCTTGAACTTGCGGGCGCCGGTGAAACCCCGTGTCAACTGCACAACAACTGTTCCGGCAAACACGCCGGCATGCTGGCCTTTGCGCGGGCTTTGAAAACGGACCCACTCGGCTATATCAGGCGCGACCATCCGGTGCAGGAAAGCATCGCCCAGACCATGGGTCGCTTGTGCGAATTTGATGTGCCATCGGCTCATTGGGCCGTTGATGGCTGCTCGGTTCCAACATGGGCTGTGCCTTTGCAAAATGTGGCGCTTGGCTTTGCACGCTTTTGTACCAACGGCGTTCTCGAGGGAGACGAGGCAACGGCTGCAACAAAAATCCTGCAGGCGGTTTCAGCCCATCCCTACATGGTGGCAGGTGAGAAACGCTTTTGTACAGGGCTGATGAAACGGGTGCCGCGGGTCTTTGTCAAAACCGGCGCCGAAGGTGTTTACTGCGGCTGCGTCCCGCATCTGGGCCTTGGTGTTACGGTCAAATGCGATGATGGAACCACCCGTGCGGCGGAGTGCATAATGGCCACCGTGCTTGCTGAACTTGATGGTTTTTCTGCCGATGAGCGAGATGTTTTTCGCCAGTTTGCGACGAGACCCGTCAAGAACCGCCGCGACATGGTTGTCGGTGAGATCAGGTCGACGGGAGCAATCTAAAGAGCCGGTTTACCGACTGCATTGAATTTCCAAAAAATCACCCTGCGCCTAAAGGCCTGTTAAGGGCTGCACGCTATAGTTGGGGGTGGGGCATAGAGATTTTCTGTGAATGGCGTCTGATTTTCAGGCGCCATTGGCGTGGAGCTGTGTCATTTCCCATACGATCAACAAAGAACAGGCCAACCTGTACTGCCGCCGTGCCGTGCAATTGATCACAGACGCTGGTGTTCTGCCTGTGCCGCGAATGTTTCAGCTCTTCTTTGAGTATGCGGAAGGGGCAAATGAGCCCTTGAACGGGGCCATGGAAGTCCTGCTTCAAAACACTCCACAACCTGCACCCTCAGAACTGGAACTGTTGTTTGAGACCTATCTCAAAGACCCTGCCGACCAGAGAAACCTGGACGATATGGGGGAGAAGCTTGGAGACGAGGTTCGCACAGCACTTGATGTGGTTCGTGATGCGGCATCTTCCGCAGATAACTTCAGTCAATCAGTAAAGGCGGTCGAGGCGGGATTGGGTGATGGCTCTGATGCAGGTGCTGTACAAAGAAGTGTACAGGAACTGACAAATGTCGCGAGGGAGATGAGCGCGCAAAGTGCGGAGATGAACTCCATCCTGTCTGACTCGGCCGAGCAGATTGAGTATCTCAAAGGCGCGCTTGATCAGGTCAGGCTTGAATCTCAGAAAGATTCATTGACCGGCCTTGCCAACAGAAAATGCTTTGACCGGACATTGTTCGACGAAATGGAAGAGGCGGCGGCCACAGGATGTCCCTTGTCCCTGTGCATGATTGATGTTGACCATTTCAAGCAGTTCAACGACAGCCACGGCCACCGTGCCGGTGATGCTGCGCTGCGTATTGTCGCAAGCCTGTTCAAATACAATGTCCGCAATCAAGACCTTGTCGCCCGTTATGGCGGCGAGGAGTTTGCGTTGATCCTGCCGAATGCCGCCTTGGAGACGGCGTCACAGATTGCCGAGCGAATTGGCACGGCGCTCGCAAAAAAGGAGATTGTGCGCCGCGCCAACGGGGAGAAATTGGGTTGCATCACGGTCTCCACTGGCGTTGCCCTGTTGCGCAAGGACGATACGCTGGAGTCCTTCATAGAGCGCGCGGACAGGGCCCTGTACGAGGCAAAACGTACAGGCCGTAACAAAGTCGAGACGGAAGCCCCGCTGATTACTATAGAAAGCCGGGCCAACGATCGTGTCGCCTGACTTTGTCGCTGGTCAGGAAGGTCCGGACCAGTCGATCTGGCAGATTTCTGCACTGCGTCCTTCAAAGTTCCAGACCCGGCCGAACGCCCGCACGCGCCCAAGGTTTGCCTGAGCAATGGTGATGTCCGGTCCCATCCAGTAACCGGTGTTGGTCACCACTACATCGCGTTCCGGATCCGGGCCGGCAATCGGCTCCACTTCACCCTTGATCATCTTGCCAACGACGAGGCGGCGTTTCTTGCCTTCGGTCTCAAAGGTGATCGGCGCCCGCTCGGCAGCGAGAAACTCACTCACCAGCACGCTGAACAGGCCGGTCGTTCCGCTGGCCTTGCCCGAAAAAATACTCGTCAGACCGTCAAATGCGGCGTCTGAGGCGCGGTCGTCGATAAAGGCAGCCGCTTTCCAGTTGCCCCGTCCCATGGGGCCGGGGATATCGATCAAAAGCCCGACGTTGAGGCCACTGATATCTTCGTCGCCATGATGACCACTATCAATCCTGACGCCGGCCCAGGCCTGGCAGAAGCCTTCAGTTGGCGGATGCTGGCCCAAAGACGCAACGCACGGACAAAATACCGTACAATTACAATTCAGGATCAACTCACCCTTTATGTTCCACGCCGTCATGATCTTTGATGCTCTCTGTAAGGATGCTCGAAGGAGCAATTAGTAGCAGGGTCGAAGTGTAGAAACACACTTCTAGTTTGCGGGCAAGATCAAGATATCAACAACAACACTCAAATGTTTTCGATTATCGGCCTGAACGCCTGTCAGGAGGGATTAGGGCCGTTTCGCAAAACCCGACACGGAACTGTCTTTGATCAGACAATCCCGGCCGGCACTTCTGTTTTCTGTCGAATAGCGATCCGGGCCGGCGATCATTTGAATGTCACCGGAGTGCGCTGAATTACCCAGACCTCTGGCCCTCTTTGGGCGAGAAAGAGAAGAGGCGGGAAAACAATGCCCGCACACTTGTGACAAGAACTGACAGCATACCTCCCAGCGCTGTGCTGAGCGGCCCTGCAGACCTGGCCGTTGTCCAGCCATTGCGACGCTCGTTGTAGACATGTTGAGCAAGAGCGTGTCTGGAAGGTGCAACGCCGCCGTTGGGGTGCCGATCTGTCAGGTAGTGGACTTCGATTTCTGAAGGAAACATTGTTTTCAACTCCTATCTGCGATTTCTCAGTTTTGTTTGACGAGACCAGATTGGGCTGTGGGCATTTGCGCAATGTCAGCGACAGCGTGAATTCAACGTAAAATCTTTCAGGCTCCTGCAGATTTTGCGGCTACTGTACCCAGCGACACCTTCGCACCAGGACAATTGGCAAATTTGGCACGTATGGCAGAATTGAATATCAACCTGTTCGGCAACTTCGAACTTGCCGGTCCCTGCGAGACGTCTCTCACCAGAAAAGCAAAGGCGGTTGCAGCCTATCTTGCGTTGCAACGAGGGCTGCCCCAATCCCGCGACAGAATCGTTGCGCTGTTCTGGGAAAACAGCCCGGAGGAGCAGGCACGGACGAACCTCCGTCAATGTCTGTCGGCGCTGCGAAAAACATTCAAGGATGCAGTCGTCACGGAGACGGACACCGTTGTGTTCGATATCTCGACGGTGAGTACAGACGTGGCACTTTTCGAACAGTTGGTCGAAAGCGGAGATCAACAATCGCTGGAAGAAGCGGCTGGCATCTATCAGGGGGATCTTCTCGACGGGTTCGGTTTTAAAGAAGAAGCATTTGAAGCCTGGGTCAGGACAGAACGAGAGCGTCTCCGCATCGTAATGGTCGATGTGCTTTTGCAGCTTATCGGTCACTGCGAGGCTGCAAATGAGTTCGGTTCAGCTTTGAAGTTTGCACAGCGTCTCGTCGCAATGGATCCACTCAACGAAAATGTTCATCGTGCGTTGATGCGTTCATACTCTGCACAGGGGCGTTATGATGCTGCTCTGAAGCAGTTTGAAGTTTGCAAAAATGTCCTGCAGCAGCAACTCGGCGTGGAACCTGACGCTGAGACCCGAACATTGTTCGACAGTTTGAAGAAAGAACGCAAGAGCCGCGTTGAGCCAACTTCGGCCGGCGCAATGGTCGTCAATGTAGAAGCCCAGTTTTCTGAATTGGGTATCGACTTCTCGCTGCCGTCAAAACCGTCGATCATACTGATGCCGTTTAAAGACATGAGCGTAAATGGCGGGTTTGGTCATTTCGCGGAAGGCATCAGAATTGATGTGCAAAGCGCATTGGTCAAGATTTCTGGCCTGTTTGTCATTGCAGCAGGCAGTGGCGCTGCTTATGCAGACTTCGCTGTGTCACCAGAGCAGGTCTCACGGGAAGTGGGAGTGCAGTATGTCCTGGAAGGATATCTGCAGGGTGGTGACGGCAAGCTTCGTACCACCGTCCAACTCAATGACGCAATCAGCGGTCAGGTCGTGTGGAGCGAGCGTTACGATCGAGTATTGGATGATGAGTTTCGCGTACAGGACGAGATCGTCGACAAGATTGTTACGTCCTTGGATGTCAAACTGGTCAGCGGTGAACAGGCCAGGGTGTGGCGAAAGACCTTGCACAATCCAAAGGCGCTGGAGCTCTATTACAAGGGCCTCGATCTCTTAGGTGCGTTCGACAAACAGAGCGTGACGGAGGCCCGGCGGCTGTTTGAGAAAGTCTCCGATGTCTCAGCGGATGTTACATTGGGGCCAACCCTGGTTGCATTCTGCCACTATTGGGATT
>JAJFHB010000559.1 GCA_021775795.1 Hyphomicrobiales bacterium
GCTTGCCTTTCAGCATGTCGGACATGGACTTCAACGGGCGCTTGTTGGCGCCGGTAATCACACGGCCGCGGCGACCATTGTCGAACAAGGCGTCAACAGCTTCCTGCAGCATACGCTTTTCATTGCGGATGATGATGTCCGGTGCACGCAGTTCAATCAATCGCTTCAGCCGGTTGTTCCGGTTGATGACGCGACGGTACAGATCGTTGAGATCTGATGTCGCGAACCGGCCGCCATCAAGCGGTACCAGCGGGCGCAACTCAGGCGGAATGACCGGTATCACCGTCAGGATCATCCACTCGGGCCGGTTGCCTGAGGTGATGAAGGCTTCAACAATCTTCAGTCGCTTTGCCAGCTTCTTGGGCTTGAGCTCAGACTTTGATTCCTTGATTTCCTGGCGCAACTGATCACGCAGGGATTCCAGATCAAGATCTGCCAGAAGTTCACGGATCGCCTCGGCGCCGATGCCCGCTGTAAAGGTGTCTTCACCATATTGATCCTGCGCGTCCATGTAGTCGTCTTCGGACAACAACTGCAGCGGCTTCAAGGGCGTCAGACCTGGCTCAAGAACAATGTAGCTCTCAAAATAGAGCACACGCTCAAGATCCTTGAGCGTCATATCCATGAGATGGCCGATACGGCTCGGCAACGACTTCATGAACCAGATGTGTGCAACCGGCGCAGCTAGCTCGATGTGCCCCATGCGCTCGCGGCGAACTTTGGAAAGTGTGACTTCAACGCCGCACTTTTCGCAGATAACGCCCTTGTACTTCATGCGCTTGTACTTGCCGCACAGGCACTCATAGTCCTTGATCGGGCCAAAGATACGGGCGCAGAACAAACCATCGCGCTCCGGCTTGAAAGTCCGGTAATTGATCGTTTCCGGTTTTTTGATTTCACCAAACGACCAGGAACTGATTTTTTCCGGGCTCGCTATAGATATGCGGATGCTATCAAATGCCTGAGCTTGACCAGTCGGGTTGAATACATTCATCACCTCTTGGTTCATCATTTGATCTCCTTGTGGGGCTGTCCCCGGCCAATTTGCTGGCCGTGAAAGAACCAAGCCCTCTTGATATCGCTATTATCGACAGGCCAGCGCTTGCACAGCGCCGGCCCAATTCCCGTTAATCCGGCGTTACTCAACCGGATCGTTCACCAGCTCGACATTCAGGCCGAGCGAGCGCATTTCCTTGACCAACACATTGAACGATTCCGGAATGCCGGCCTCAAACGTATCGTCACCACGAACGATTGCTTCATAGACCTTGGTGCGGCCGGCAACATCATCCGACTTGACCGTAAGCATTTCCTGCAGCGTGTATGCAGCACCATAGGCTTCCAGTGCCCAGACCTCCATTTCGCCGAACCGCTGCCCGCCGAACTGGGCCTTGCCGCCAAGCGGCTGCTGGGTGACCAGCGAGTAAGGACCAATGGAGCGAGCATGGATTTTGTCGTCCACCAGATGGTGCAGTTTAAGAATGTAGATGAAGCCAACGGTCACCTGGCGATCGAACTGTTCGCCTGTACGCCCGTCAAACAACGTCACCTGCCCTGAAGGATCCAGACCAGCAATATTGAGCATGTCAACGATATCTGGCTCGCGCGCACCATCGAACACCGGCGTGGCAATAGGCACGCCATTGACGAGGTTACGCGACATTTCGACGAGTTCATCATCGTCAAGAGACGTGACTGCGGGGTCGTTACCGTAAATCGTTTTCAACCTATCGCGGAGCGGCTTCACTTTCTGGTTTTCAGTGTAAACCTCAATGGCCTCGCGAACCTGCCTGCCAAGCCCGTGACAGGCCCAGCCCAGGTGCGTTTCCAGAATCTGTCCGACATTCATCCGGCTCGGCACACCGAGCGGGTTTAGAACGACGTCAACAGACGTGCCATCTTCGAGATGAGGCATATCCTCAACGGGGATGATCTTTGAAATCACGCCCTTATTGCCGTGCCGTCCGGCCATCTTGTCGCCTGGCTGAATCTTACGCTTCACGGCAACGAAGACTTTCACCATCTTCATGACGCCAGGCGGCAATTCATCACCACGCTGAAGTTTGTCGACCTTGTCCACAAAGCGCTGCTCAAGGCGAGATTTTGCCTCATCATATTGCTGCTTCATGGCTTCAAGTTCGCCAATGGCCTTTTCAACCTTAAGAGCAAACTGCCACCATTGGCTGCGCGGCACGTCTTCCAGAATGGCTTGCGTTATTTTGCCATCAAGCACCATGTCGCGCGGACCACCGGTCGCTTGTTTGCCAAGCAGGAAGTCGGCCAAACGGCCATAGGCATTTCTGTCCAGGATCGCGAGTTCATCGTCCCTGTCCTTGGCAAGTCGCTCGATTTCTTCGCGCTCGATAGCAAGAGCACGCTCATCTTTATCGATGCCGTGACGGTTGAAGACGCGAACCTCAACCACCGTGCCTGTAACGCCAGGCGGCAGGCGAAGAGACGTATCGCGAACATCCGAGGCCTTTTCACCGAAAATGGCACGCAGAAGCTTCTCTTCCGGTGTCATCGGGCTTTCACCCTTCGGCGTGATCTTGCCGACGAGAATGTCGGTCGGGTTCACTTCAGCGCCAATGTAGACAATGCCCGCTTCGTCCAGATTTTTGAGGGCCTCTTCACCGACATTGGGAATGTCACGAGTGATTTCCTCAGGACCAAGCTTGGTGTCGCGGGCCATCACTTCGAATTCCTCAATGTGGATCGAAGTGAAGACATCATCACGCACCATGCGCTCGGAGATCAGGATGGAATCCTCAAAGTTGTAGCCAAGCCACGGCATGAACGCGACGAGAACGTTTTTGCCAAGCGCCAGATCGCCCAGATCCGTACACGGACCATCAGCAATGATGTCGCCGGCATCAACCCTGTCTCCCACACGGACAAGTGGCCGCTGATTGATGCAGGTGTTCTGGTTCGAACGCTGAAACTTCTGCAGGTTGAAGATGTCGACACCTGACTTCGAAGGGTCACTTTCCGCCGTCGCGCGTATAACAATGCGGTTGGAATCGACCTGATCGACAACACCTATGCGGCGGGCCGCAATAGCGGCACCACTGTCACGCGCCACCACGGCTTCCATCCCGGTGCCGACCAGCGGCGCTTCGGAACGAACCAGCGGAACGGCCTGACGCTGCATGTTTGAGCCCATCAGCGCTCTGTTCGCATCATCGTTTTCAAGGAACGGAATGAGGGCTGCGGCAACTGACACCAGCTGTTTTGGTGAAACGTCGACGAAATCCACACGCTCGGCGGCCACCATGATCACGTCACCGTCGTGCCGGCAGGTAATCAGATCGTCTTCGAAGGTGCCCTTTGAGCTGATTTTCACGTTCGCCTGAGCGATGTAGTATTTGGATTCCTCAATGGCTGAAAGGTAAACCACCTCATCAGTCATCTTGTTCTTTGAAACTTTCCGGTACGGACTTTCGATGAAGCCATACTTGTTCACCCGGGCAAATGTCGCGAGCGAATTGATAAGACCAATATTCGGTCCTTCCGGCGTTTCAATCGGGCAGATACGACCATAGTGCGTCGGATGCACGTCGCGAACCTCAAAGCCCGCACGCTCACGCGTCAGGCCACCGGGCCCAAGCGCTGAGAGGCGCCGCTTGTGGGTGATTTCCGAGAGCGGATTGGTCTGATCCATAAACTGGCTAAGCTGTGAAGAGCCGAAGAATTCACGTACCGCGGCTGCAGCCGGCTTGGCATTGATCAAATCGTGAGGCATCACGGTGTCAATGTCGACCGAGCTCATCCGCTCCTTGATG
>JAJFHB010000560.1 GCA_021775795.1 Hyphomicrobiales bacterium
CCTGACGTTTGATCGCGAAAACAGCACTGCGGCCTGGCACACACAACGCCTCTATCCTTGAGTTCATCACGTCTAGCCTTGACGACCGTGCTGGAGGGGCCCAAGTATTCAGCGGCACGCAGGAGCAGACATGAACCAATCAAACACGCCTGAACGACGGACGCTGATTCTCACCGGAGCAAGCCGGGGTATCGGCCATGCGACGGTAAAGCGATTTTCCAGTGCGGGTTGGCGTGTGCTTACCTGCTCGCGGCAGCCGTTTCCGGAAGATTGCCCGTGGGAAATGGGGCCCGAAGATCATATTCAGGTCGACCTCTCCGATCCCGACGATGTCCGGCGCGCCATCGGTGAAATGCGTGAGCGCCTGAAAGACAATGACGGCCGCCTCGATGCGCTGGTAAACAACGCGGCAATCTCGCCAAAGGGACCCGATGGCGAACGCATAGGCTCAATCGACATGAACCGCGACGATTGGGTCACGGTTTTTCAGGTCAACTTCTTCGCCCCGATCATGCTGGCGCGCGGGCTCATCGAAGAGCTCAAGACGGCGCAGGGTTCGGTAGTGAATGTGACCTCAATTGTGGGTGGGCGGGTACATCCGTTTGCCGGCGCAGCTTACGCCACATCCAAGGCGGCACTGTCCGGCCTGACGCGCGAGATGGCGTCGGATTTCGGCCATCACGGCGTGCGGGTCAACGCCATTTCACCAGGTGAGATTGACACGGCTATCCTGTCGCCTGGAACAGAAAAGATCGTGGCAGAAATACCAATGCGCCGTCTCGGAACACCGGAAGAGGTTGCAAAGGCGATCTATTTCCTTTGCTCCGACCAGTCCAGCTACGTCAATGGTGCCGAGCTTCATATCAACGGCGGCCAGCACGTCTGAGCAGGCTCCTGTCTGCTCTAGACCCTTTCACATCTTCTCGGAAACATTCGATGGTGCCAAACCGGTTCGCCCGGCAAGGCGCGGTGCGCAGCGCGATGTGGTGCATCGGGAAAGCACCGCAACGCTGCCGGTGGACCGATTTGGCCCACCGAAGGCCGGATTTTTGTGCCTTCTGGACTGCGTTTCGGCCCCCTTGTGGGCAAGTCCACGGCAGGACCCGTGCCTTGCCAGCAGACGCGAAAACCCGGTCAAAGCGATTCCGAGAGGATGTGAAAGGGTCTAAGGCGAACGCATCATCTGCATGCGTTGAAGAACACCCGCCCCGACATTGTAAATCATGCTGCGTACAGGACCGAACGAAGCGCGGCTGTGCGCAGTGAAGGGCAGTGGCATCTCAACTTCATCGCTGCCGGCAAGATGATGCGCCATTGCGCGTCCCATGATCGTGCCAGGTGCGATGCCGCGTCCGTTGTAGCCAATTACGGTCAACAATCCGGGGGCGAGCTCGTGCAGATGGGGCAAATGGTCGGTCGTAAAGGCGATGCGTCCCATCCAGGACGTATCCCACTCTGTCTCTCCCAGATGCGGAAAATACTTGCGAATGCGATTTTCAGCCCAGCGGTGCCGGAAATTACTCCCCTGCTCGGGTATGCTGCCGATGGTTCCCAGAATGAGCCGGCCGTTCGCATCAAAGCGGATTCCGATTGTGGGTTCTTCTGAATCCCAGGCTGCCTCGCGATTTGGAAGGATTGAGCCGCGAAGATTTTCGCTCAGGGGTTTGGTTGCGAAAAAACAAAAGTAAAACGGAAAGACTTCCTGCTTCAGGCCCGGCCAGAGATCGTCGGTGTAACCATTGGTGGCGAGCAGCACGCGGCGCGCCTTCAGCGAGCCTGTGGCCGTGCGGACGCGCCACATATCACCCTCGCGCTCCAGAGCCGTTGCCGGACTTTCGCAAAAAATCTTTGCTCCAACCTTCATTGCGGCCTGGGCCAGACCGCGCACATATCCCATCGGGTTGATGGTTCCAGCCTTCGGATCAAGGATGCCGCCCACAAACCCCGGTGCGCCGAACTTCTTCTCGACTGTCTGTTGGTCCAGGACTTCAACTTCACTGCCCCGTGCTGCCAACTGCTCACCGCGGGCAAGGATTTTCTTGAGCATCTTCTGGGATGAGGCGAGGTGCATGGAACCATTCTGCGTGGCCTCACAGTCAATGCCGTGGCGCCTGATCAGATCAAAGACCAAAGACGGCCCGTCGCGAAATCCGCGATTCAGCCGCTCCCCGGCTTCCGCTCCGAGATACTTCGCCACATCATCGGGCGGCAGCCAAACACCGGGGTTGACCATGCCGGCGTTTCTGCCGGAACCGCCATAACCGATTTTTTCAGCCTCCAGAACAACGGATTTCACGCCGAGTTCGCCTAAGTGCAGCGCTGTTGAGAGGCCGGTGAAGCCGCCACCAACGATGGCGACTTCACATTCAATATCCGTCCCAAGCGGGGGCAAAGGCTCAAGTGCTGGAGCCGTTGCGTCCCACAAAGATACGACCTGGGTGTCCGCGTTCATCGCACCGTCAGGCCGCACGCAGGTTTTCTTTCGAAACCCAGGCTTCTGTTGAATCAAGCGCCCGTTCAACGCGGTCGAACATATCGTTGAGCTCATCGGAGGTAATGATCAGCGGCGGACAGAAGGCCAGTGAATCACCCAGATTGCGCAAGACGACACCTTCCTCAAGACAGAAAGTATTGAGCTGAGCGCCGACGCCATGCTTGGGATCAAAAGCGCGTTTCGTTTCCCGATCCGCTACGGTTTCAACCGCGCCGATCAAACCAAGTCCGCGCGCCTCACCAACCAGCGCGTGATCCGCAAGCTTGTTCAACCGGCTCTCGAAGGTTTCGGCCACGGTTTTGACGTGCCCGATTATGTTGTCACGCTCATAGATTTCCAGAACCTTGAGTGCAACGGCTGCACCGGCGGGATGTCCGGAGTATGTGTAGCCATGACCGAATGTGCCAATCTTGCGGCTTTCATCAAGCATGGCTTCATACATGTTTTCCGGAATGGTGATGGCACCAAGCGGGAAGTAGGCCGATGTTATGCCCTTGGCCATGGACACGGAGTGCGGCTTCGCGCCAAGGCTTTGCGAGCCCCAGAATTCGCCTGTACGGCCGAAACCGCAGATGACTTCGTCGGCGATGAAGTAAATGTCGTACTTCTCCAGAACCGCCTGAATTTTTTCGAAATAGGTTGCCGGTGGAACAACGACACCGCCAGCACCCATGATCGGTTCGGCAATGAAAGCTGCCACAGTTTCCGGGCCCTCATCGATAATCATCTGCTCGAGGGACGCCGCCATGCGGGTTGAGAAGTCTTCTTCCGTCTCCCCCTCGTGACCGGAGCGATAATAGTGCGGACACTCGGTGTGCAGGACGTTCTTGATGGGCAGATCGAAATCCATGTGCACGGCTGGCAGGCCGGTAAGGCTGCCGGCTGCAACGGTTACCCCGTGATAGCCCTTGATGCGGCTGATGATCTTCTTGCGCTCGGGCCGGCCAATGGCGTTGTTGTAATACCAGATCAATTTGACCTGCGTATCGTTGGCCTCCGAACCTGATGAGGTGAAAAACACCTTGGAGGCATCGCACGGTGCAATCTCTTTAATCTTCTCCGAAAGCTCGATGGCCGGGTCATGGCTCTTCGAACCAAAGAGGTGGGTGTAGGGCAAACGCTCAAGCTGCTGGGTAGCGGCATCGACGAGTTCCTGATTGCCATAACCAAGTGACGTGCACCAAAGACCTGCAAGGCCTTCGATGTATTCTTTGCCGTCGCTGTCCCAGACACGCACGCCTTTTCCGCGTTCAAGCACCAGCGGGCCGGTCTCCCGGTGCGCGGCGAGATTTGTGTAGGGATGGATGACGGTTTCAACGTCGCGCATTGCTAAGTTGCTTAAAGGCTTCATTTGTTGGTTCCTCTCCAGTGACGCTCGCCTTATAGTCCGCCCCGCTCTGGCGAAGGCACATTCAAGGGGACCATAATGGAAGCGGACAGTTTGCTCATTAAAAAAACAGCATGCGAGATCATTGATCTTTTGCGTGCTCGTGAGGTCTCATCAAAAGAATTGCTGGATGTTCTGGAATCCCGCACCGCACAGGTCGATGGCGCAACCAATGCTCTGCCGACTTTATGCTTCGACCGCGCCCGCAAAAATGGTGAAACCGCAGACCTCGCCGACACGCCTTTGTGCGGCCTGCCGGTAGCGATCAAGGATCTCACGGACGTCGAAGGCGTGCGCACAACTTACGGATCGCCGATCTTCGCTGACCATGTGCCTGAGACCACGGACATTGTGGTTGAGACACTCGAAGACAATGGCGCCCTCATCTACGCCAAGTCCAACACGCCTGAGTTCGGTGCCGGCGCCAACACCTTCAATGAAGTGTTTGGTGCCACCCGCAATCCCTGGAACACCTCACGATCAGCCGCAGGCTCATCCGGAGGTTCAGCCGTTGCGCTTGCCACCGGCATGGCCTGGCTCGCGCACGGCTCAGACATGGGCGGCTCTCTCCGCAATCCGGCAAGTTTTTGCGGTGTCTGCGGACTGAGACCCAGCCCGGGCCGGGTCGCCACGACACGCACCAACAATATTGACGACAGCCTGAGCACAGAAGGTCCGATGGCGCGCAACATCGAGGACCTGGCGTTGATGCTGGATGCCATGGTGGGTGAAGCTCCCGGGGACGCACGCTCCCTGCCGACGGATGGCACGTCCTATCTC
>JAJFHB010000057.1 GCA_021775795.1 Hyphomicrobiales bacterium
GCGGTGATATAGGCGCCAATGACGATGCCTATCTGGGTTACACCCCAGATCCAGAAACCACCGTCCAGCGACAGGCCGTTGGCGGCCAACCAGCGTTCAATCAGCGTCAGCGCGCCACCTAGATCCAGTGTTTCGAGGAACTTATCCATACTTCAGCCAGCTGTGGGGTCCTCAATCCGGGAAGCCTGCACTGTAGTGGTGTTGAGCGTGCAGCCAGGTTCCCGCGTCAGCAATTGAAGCACGATTCAGGGCAATGAAACAGATGGAAGCGTTACGCCCTATGATCCATCCAGCCCCATTTGCCAGAAACCGGCCTCCAGTTTGCTGGCGGTTGAGAAAATACGCATGAGTGACGGCCACCGGGGAGAGGCCTCAAAGTCGGTTCCGATTGTCCGGTGAGCAACATCGTCCAGCATGCTGCCTGCGGTCGCGCAGACCTCTGCATATTCCTCTCCGGTGTAGGTGTTGATCCAGTCGTGATAGGGGTGTTCCGGGGGCGGCCCACCACTTTTTTCGGCGAGACGGGTGCCAATTTCATAGTAGCCAAAGACGCACGGAGACAGGGCGACGAGAAGGTCAAGCAGATCGCCCCGGAGGCCGGTGTCGGTCACGAAACGGGTGTAGGCGAGGTTTGCCGTGGACTCCGGCGTTGCCTCCAGCTCATCTTCACTTATTCCCTCTTCAGCGCATGTGGCGATATGCAGTTTCATTTCTTCGTCAATCAGGGAATGTACCGTGCTTGAAGCGACCCGCATCTCCGAGACACGATCCGATTTTACAACCGCCAATGCCCAGGCTCGGGCGAAGTGGATGAGCAACACATAGTCCTGGCGCAGGTAGTGCAGAAAGCTTTCCCTTGGCAGGGAGCCAGCGCCCAGTTGCTCAACGAAGTCGTGATGCGTGTAGGCGTCCCAGTCGGCCTGCCGATGGGCCTTGAGACGGCCAAGGAGGAGGCTTGGTGACATGAGATGTTCCCTCGCTGGTGATGACTGTAAATCAGGTTTCCGGTTGAGCGGTGTGCCTCACCGTTCGTCGAGGCGCAATACTAAAGGCGCAGCATTCCATGTGACCAGTGGCTCTGCGCCGCTTTGCCCTCTGCCGCTTTCATGCATCTCATTTAGGCATCGCTGAATTTCCTTGCCGTGGCGTGTTTTCGTTCGAATGCTAGATTTCTCAAGCACTCAGTACCTTCAAAGTTCGCAGACTACATGTGCCATCTGGGAAATCGGGAGAACGCGGATCATGCGTATTGATGTTCGTGACTATGTCGATCTGCAGCGATATCCAATCGATCAGGTTGGAACGGCTGCATATGCAGAACTGGTTGCTGCAATGCGATCACAGCTCGCGGGTGATGGCTGTGCGGTGGTCCGGAGCTTCATCCGGACCGACCGGATTGGGGAGCTGGTTGCAGAAGCAGATCGTGTCGCATCGAAGGGACATTGTTCCTTCAACGAGACGAACGTGTATTTCACGCAAGACAAACCCGAGCTGCCCGAGAGCCACCCCTTGAGGCGTTTTTATGAGCGTTCGAATGCATTTGTGCCGGCCGACAATTTTGGCCCGGAGAGCATTCTTCGCGCTGTCTATGAATGGCCACCCTTTGTGGCTTTCGTTAAGGCGGCGCTCAACGAAGACAAATTCTTCCGTTACGCGGACCCGCTGGCCGATGTGATCATAAATGTTGTGGAAGAGGGGAATGGCTTCCCCTGGCATTTCGACACCAACAATTACACGGTTACCCTTGCGATCCAGAACGGTGAAGAGGGCGGTGAGTTTGAGTATTCACCCAACCTGCGCAGTTCTGATGATGAACACTATTCCGCTGTTGGCGATGTTCTTGATGGCGATGAAGGTTCGGTCAAAACGCTTTGTCTGGAAGCAGGCGATCTGCAGCTGTTCAAGGGGCGGTACTCGCTTCACCGGGTTAAACCAGTGTCGGGTCAGAAGAAGCGCTATGTCGGCATTTTTTCATTTGTCGAGGAACCGGGCATGGTTGGGAGCCCGGAGCGAACCCGGCAACTCTACGGGCGGGTGCTGCCAATCCATCTGGAGAGGGCAGACGTACGTGCGGATGAGCTGATTGACTGATCGCCTGGAAGGATAAGAGAGATCAGGAAGCGTCGGGCGCAAACCTCAAACGCAGATCTTCGTAGCCGCCAATGTGTTCGTCATCGATGAAAATCTGCGGGATGGACTTCACCCTCGGCAATCGCTCCCGGAATTCTGAAAGGATGTTGGGGGAGCTGATGTCCCGCTCGGTGTATTTGAGCTTTTTTTCATCCAGCAGGCTTTTTGCAGCGGTGCAATAGCCACAGTCAGGTCCGGTGAAAATTTCGATCTTGTTCATGTGGTGTTGCCCGCGCGTTTTTAGGGCGCGCGGGCTCTCCGTATGAATGACTTAATGAGCAACTGTCAGGACAGGTTTTACGCCCTCGAACATGGGCTCGAGTTCAACGCCCAACGCATCGCCAAATTTCGAGACGGCGATGTAGACAGTTATGACAAACACCGCATCGACAATTTGTGGTTCAGACCAGTTGGCGTGCAGGCGATCCCACAATTCCTTTGAGACACGATTTGCGTCTTCGCCAATCTGCACGGCAAGATCGAGAAGGGCGATTTCACCCACCGAAAAATGGGGGCTGGTGCGATACTTGGTGCCGTCCAGATCAGCTACTTTCTCCGCTGGCATTCCCAGCATGTCGCAAAGGCGCTCATGTTGAACGACGCAATATTGGCAATTGTTGCCCTGCGTTGCTTTCAGGATCAAAAGCTCTTTGGTGAGCCAGTCGATTTCACCATCCTTGAGGATCGACATGATCAGATCGGTGAACACAGTGCCATATTCCGGCTGGTGCCCGAAGACCTTGAAAATGTTCAACAGCGCCTGAAAACGGTCTTCCGCCTTGTCATAAAACACCAGGGTTTCGGGGCTGGCGGTGTCGCGCTCCACGTAAGATACACTCATTTTCATT
>JAJFHB010000561.1 GCA_021775795.1 Hyphomicrobiales bacterium
ATTTACATTCACAACAGCATGCAGTGTGCCGTCGATTTCAGAAGTCACAACGGGCATCACGCCACACTTGCCGCAGACATGAAAGTCTGCCGTTTCGTGGCCGAACTTATAGCGCCCGACATCCGCAGGCCTGTTGATGTGTATGTCGATTGAAGCATCGGGGTTCGACGTGTAAACGCCGCCGTGCTTGAGACAGAATGTACAGCTGCAGGCACGTACCGGGATACGGTCAGCAGGCTTCGGCAAGGCAAAGCTGTAACGGATTGCACCGCAGTGACAGCCTCCCTCGATAATGCGCATGTTCGGCTTGTCGCTCATCATAATATCTCGTTCAGTATATGGATTACCGCCAGTCGTGCGGTCACCAGAGATATGAGGGTCGCGACCAGCGGAATAAGCAAGAGTAGCAGATAGGATACAAACGAAAACCCGTAAGAGCCAGTGGCCATGGCATCGAGTGCCCCGTCCAGTCCGCCCGAGCTCTCACTCTCGATCCAAAGATTGAGGACGGTAAATGTAATGGCGCCGGCAACCGCGCCGATCAAGCCGCCCTTGAGACCAAGCTTCAGGAAATGCCTCTGAATCTGAGAGGCGATGAAACGGTCTTCAGCACCGACCAGATGAAGAACTTCGACGATGTCGCGATTGGAATACATCGCGGCCCGGGTGGCGTAGACAATAATGGCCACGGTGGTGAATGAGATAAGAAAGAGCACGCTGTAGCCAATGAGGCGCAACGTGCCTGCCATGCGGACGAGTTGTTGCTGCCAGCGCCGGTGTGTATCCAGGCTTGCGCCGGTCACCTCAGCGGACAGCCGGAGCCCGAGTGCGTCCAGGTCCGGTTGCGCCTCCCGGTCGATGCCCACTTCAATCAAACGCGGGATCGGCAGTTCCGATATGAGATCTCCGGATCCGAGCCAGGGTTCAAGCAGGGCTGCGGCATCATCGAGAGAAAGTGTGTTGATCGATGTGATGCCCTGAGTTTCGAGAAGCACATCGACTGCCTTTTGGATTTCCACCTCGATGTCGGTGCCTTCGGTTGGATGCACGACTACCGTGACCTGGCGAGTGATATCTGAAGTCCAGTTGAAGATCGCGGTGTGAATGAGGATCAGTGCGCCCAGTGCGAGACAGGCGAGGTAACACATAATGGTCATCACGATGGTGAGCGTGTGTCCGGTAACACCTGAATCAGGCATGATCCGGCCGATCCGCTGCAGCCGCTCCGGTGCGCGCTTGCCGCCTTCGTCCATGCCCTCCACGTCGGGCTCTGCGATGAGTTCCTTCATCATTATGTGATCGTCAGCTCGCCTTTCTTGAGCTCAAGCTTTGTCGCATCGGTTTGCTCAAGAAGGTGCAGGTCGTGGGTTGCGATGAGGATGGTGGTGCCCAGCTTGTTCAACTCTATGAAAAGGCGGAGCAGGCGTGTGGCCAGTGCTGGATCAACGTTGCCAGTGGGCTCATCCGCCAAAAGCAGGTCAGGCTGCCCGACAACTGCCCGGGCAATTGCTGCGCGCTGCTGTTCGCCACCCGACAACACTGCGGGAGGCGCATTGATGCGATCGCCAAGGCCAACCCAGTCAAGAAGCTCAAGGACGTCTTTCTTGTATTGGGAGCGCGGCACGCCACGCACCCGCAAAGGCAACGCCACATTCTCAAAAGTAGAGAGGTGATTGAGCAGGCGAAAATCCTGAAACACAACGCCAATGCGCCGCCTCATGCCCGGCAGGGCATCACGGGGCAGTGTTGCAACGTCATTATCAAAGAGCGAGATGAAGCCGCGTGTCGGGCGTAGCGCCAGAAACAACAATCTCAACAGCGAAGTCTTGCCTGCACCGGAGGGGCCAGTGAGAAACTGCAGTGATCCGGGTTCGAGATGGAAGCTTACATCCCGCAGGATCTCCGGTCCCATTCCGTAACGCAGGCCGACATTTTCGAAACGAACCACAGCGAATTCCAATTCTGTGACGGGCTAAAGCGCAAATGCTTAACCACCTCTTAACTCACATGGCGCTTATCTAAGAAAACGTTAACCGATCCGCGACGGCCACAATCGGTTTTGCGAATCACGTCCAATCCGCAGGTAGCGATGATAATCACCTGTCCAAAGTGCGCAACACGCTATGAAGCGCAAGATGACGCGTTCAGGCCTGAAGGCCGTAAGGTCAAATGCAGCACCTGTTCGCACAATTGGTTCCAGCTCCCTCCAGAATTGGAAGTTTCCAACGAAATGGGGCCGGAAGAAGACTATGCCGCTGATTTTCAAGAGGCGGCGGGGCCTGTCGCGGATGTTGAATCTGAAGCGGCCAAGCTTGCAGCAGCCTCGCGCGCAGCCAGTGCATCATTTGCAAATCAGAGGGCACGGCGTCAGGGAAACATCACAGGCTGGGCAACTTTTGCAGTGTTTATCTCTGTTCTTGTCGCAACGGCGTATTTTGCCCGGGTAGGCATCGTAAAACTGGTTCCTGCGTCTGCACAGCTGTACGCCCAGATTGGTTTGCCCGTAAATATCCGGGGACTCGAATTCACCAATGTCCAGTACCTGCGGGAATTCGAGAATGGTGTCCCCATTCTGTCCGTTTCCGGCGAGATCGTGAATGTGAGTGCGGAAGCGATGCATCTGCCTCGCCTGCGGTTTGGATTGTTCGATGGGGAAGAGCACGAAATATATCATTGGACCATGGCCGTGGCGCGTGATCCATTGGAGCCGACCGGCAGCATGCGCTTTTCGACACGTCTTGCTGCGCCACCTGATTCGGCGCAGCATGTGCAGGTTCGATTCGTGCAAGGCTCCTGAGAGCCCCTCCAACAGGCCTAGACATCACCATGACAGAACCGCGCATAGACGTGCTTTTTGATGAAGACAAGATTGCTGCGCGCATTGACACGATTGCCAGCGAAATAGCTAAAGCAGATTTGCAAAGGTTGCTCATCGTGCCGGTGCTGAAGGGCAGTTTTGTATTTGCGGCAGATTTGCTGCGCGCGCTCCACAAGGCCGGGTTGAAGCTGGAAGTCGATTTTCTAAGCCTGTCCAGTTACCGGGAGGGTACGGTTTCCTCAGGGCAGGTGAACATCATTCGGGATATCGAATCCGAAGTGGCCGACCGCAGTGTCATCCTTGTCGATGACATTCTGGAATCCGGGCGTACCCTTGCATTTGCAAAGGACCTGATTGTGGCACGCGGGGCACGTGAGGTTCAAACCTGCGTCATGCTTGAGAAGCCCGGCAAGCGGGCGACCGACGTTAATGCAGATTATGTTGGCTTCGAATGTCCCGATTTGTTTGTGGTCGGTTATGGCATGGATATGGCGCACGCCTATCGTGAGCTGCCATTTGTCGGCGTCGTTGTGACAGAAGACTAGGTCTGTTTCCGAACACGGAACTGCTGGAAGCAGTTCTGTTCGTATAAATTTCCAGGATCTGGCGATGGCAAGAATTTTGCTGGCTGAGGATGATCATTCGGTGCGCGAATTCGTGCGCCGGGCGTTGGAGTTGAACGGCCATGATGTTGTCGTTGCCCATGACGGTGGCGAGGCTGCGGCCGCACTTGGGAAAGACGCGGCAGGTTTCGATCTGCTTCTCGCCGACATCAAGATGCCAATCATGGATGGCATCGCTCTGGCGTTGCTGGCAGCGAGGGAGAGGCCGGATATGCCGATCCTTCTCATGACCGGTTTTGCAGACCAGAAGGAACGGGCGCACGGCCTCGATCGCCTCATTCACGATGTGATCACTAAACCCTTCACGCTCGAAGAAGTGACACAGTATGTCGATACAGCCCTCGCCAGTTGAGGTCTGGATATCTTAAAAGCGTTCCAGCAGGCGGTTCAGATAATCAAGTTCAAGTTGCGGACGTTCCTGATTTCCGACCCGCTCCTGCAATTCACGCAGTATTTCGCGCGCCTGTTGCATTTCCATTTCCGAGGGAACTTCTGTTGAGAGCCCAAGGTCGGTACCGCTTGAGTCCAGCGGCCGTCCAAGCGGATCTTCATTGACATCATTGTTGCCCCGGCCATGGCGCCCAAGTGCGCCTTGAGTACCATTACCCTGCAGCATTTCCTGTGCCATTGCCTGCGCCCCTTCGCGCAGCTGATCCAGGGCTTCTCCTTGACTGCCAACCGCACCCCGGCGGTCCGCCTGGCCCAGAGCATCGATTGCTTCCTGCATGGATTCCCCGGCCTGATCGAGAGACGATGGGCCTTCTACGCCGCGCCGCTCCAGACCATTGAGCAATTCATCTAGGGTCATTGCGAGTTCATCCTGGAGCTCTAGAAGCTCCTGGAATTCCGAAGATGCGCCACCGCTGGCGCCCGGCTCTGCGGCGCCCTGATCGGGTGTCTGGAAAGTTTGATCCATCAGTTGCTGCTGCTCGCCCATCAGTTCGCCGAGTTGCTGCAGGAGGCGGGCCATTTCGGCATCACGCTGGCTCATTCCCGCTTGCGAGCGGCCTGCTTCCATGTTTTCGAGCATGCTTTGCAATTGCGCCAGCATCTCCTGGGCTGCATCGTTGGCCCCGGCGCGTGCGAGGTTTTCGATCATGTCCATCATGCTGTCGAAATCCTGGGGCGTTACCTCCTGGCCGCCTTCCTGCATTTCATCGGCCGTTTGCGGATCACGCTGCGAGCGCTCGATGAGCGCCGTCATATAGTCCTGCACCGCATCGCGCAGTCGCTGCATGAGTTCTGCGACTTCCTCAGGAGAGGCGTCCCGCGCCAGTGCTTCCTGGAGTGCCCGCTGGGCGGCACGCAATTCACGCTCCGCAAGCGACAGGTCACCGTCTTCGATTGCCAGTGCGAGCTCCCACATCAAGTCGATGGTGTCGATCACTGCAGTGGAGCTGTCGCTGCGCAGGCTGTTGAGTGTGTGTCGTACGCCGAGATAGATGCCGCTGGTGTCGAAGAGGCCTTCGGGGTAAATCGTCAGCGCATCCAGGGCCATTTCAACCCGGTCACGGCTGTCTGCTTCACGGATCAGCGCATGCCTTTGTTCAATGACGGCGCGCGCCAGAGGTTCGGAGAAGCCACGCTCCGGCAAACGGAACGTGAAGGTTTCGCTGCGGGCTGTGTTTCCGGCCTGATCTGTCGCAATCAAAGTCATCTCTACTGCCAGGCCTGCCCAGGGATGTGGGGTGAGGTCCTGATAGACCATCTGTTCTGCGGTGCGCGGGTTGATACTTGGCAGAATTATCGGAAAGTCCGGCGGTGCTATGGTCAGCAGGGTTGACGAACTGACGCCGATTGCACCGTCCTGCTCATCTGCGAGCACGAATTCTGCAGAGAGCTCCGCGACGCCATAATCATCCGACACAGAATAGATGAAGCGCAGCGCCTCATTCACGGTGCGTTCAATTTCACCAACCAGATCGACCCGCGGCGGGGCGTCGGGAATGATACGGAACGACCAGCTTTCCAGCGCTTCGGTGCCGTTTAACACCGTAACGGTTGTTTCTTCATCAAGGTCTGCCCGAAGTTCCTGGACATCATTTTCCACGGTGCCGAGACTGTGATCCCGCACGTCCGGTTCCTGGCCTGTTACGGTTGGATATTCGAAGGTCACATAAGGCGCCTCGGCGCCGTTGACGCGGACAACGATTTCACTGCCTGTGGGCACATCGATCTGCACCTTGTCTTCGCTGCTATCCACGGAATTCTGACCGCTCAGAAAAATCGGGGCCATGCCCGTGTAAGCAGGTGGCTTTACCCAGGCATCAAGCCAGACAGGCACTTCACTCTTGGCCGTTGGCACAAACGCACTTGCAATGCGGGTGCGCCATTCCGTACCCGACGATGCGAAGGCGACAACAAGGCACAATATGAGGGCGGTGCGCAGCGCATATGGATCCCGCTTTGCGAGATGCGACGTCGGCCAGCCGGGTTTCAGCCCGCGAATATATTCCGCCAATCGTTTCTTGTGCTGTAACCACAAGCGCCGGGACAGGGTATCGTTGTTGTTGCCGGTCCAGGTGTCTTCGTAGGAAGAGGCTGGACGATGAGGCAGTCCAGAAGCGAGTTCCAGATGCCGCAATGCAGCCTTACGAGCGGGCCAGCGTAGTGACCGCAGTGGTCGCAAAGACCAAAGAAACGCCAGGGCGAAGCCCACGAGCACGATGATATGAAGCGTCTGCGGCAGCACTTCAAAGAGGCCGGCCAGCGTTACAAGGGCAAACGCGCCAATCACCATCAGCGTCTGGAAAATTGCCGGCCAGAGCCGTTCCCAGAACAAGGCGAGGCGCGCAAACAACACTTTTCGTTCAAGCGGTTTCATAGCATTTATCTTATCACAGTGCACATCGTGAGCACATTACAACTATTTGAGATCGGTAACAGGCCGTCTCTGGTGTACTCGGTTTGCTCTATTATCTACCAGTTTTGCGCCGTTTTTGGGGCATCTAGA
>JAJFHB010000562.1 GCA_021775795.1 Hyphomicrobiales bacterium
CGCACCAACGGTGACCATCAAGATCCCAGTTGGCTGCCATCTGCTCTTCGTGAGCAATTGACTTGTTCCGTGCCCAGATGAAGTTGTTGAACAGCGGAATAAGGGCGCCACCTTCATCGGAACAGATGACCTGCATTTCCACATACATTTCGCGGCGAATGCCTTCATCCAACTCTGACCGCGCTGCCACGAGAAGTTCCTGGAAGCGGTCATGATTGAAGTTGGTCTCGTTCCAGGCTGCATCCTTGTCGTAGGCAACCGTGAACATCATGTCTTCGGTCGGACGGCCGCCCCAATAGGTGCCTGTCCAGCCATGAACATCCCAGACATTGGACCAGTAGCCATCATCCGGCTCACGGATGACATTGATATTGACGCCGCCTGCCGCTGCACTTGCCTGGATAAGCTGCGCTGTATCAATGGCGCCTCGGAAGGCTGCATCGGCCACGTGGATGTCCACGTCAATCGAGCTCATGCCGGACTGCTGCAGATACCATTTTGCCTTGTCGGGATCGTAGCTTTTCTGCGGCAGCTCTTCGTTGGAAGCCACATAACGGTTGGAGAGGCCGATCGGGTGATCGTTACCGACATAGCCATGACCTTTAAGAATCTTCTGCACGATTTCTTCGCGATCAACGCTGTATTTGATCGCCTGACGAATATTGTTGTCGTCAAACGGCGCCTCATCAACGTGCATGGGCAGGCCATAATGACCGGCGCCGGCAGTTTCTTCGATGACAAGGTTGGGGTTGCGCGCCATCAAATGGACGGTGGCAAGATCCGGGCTGGTAATAATGTCAACCTGACCAGTGGTCAGCGCATTGCTGCGTGCGGTTGAATCCCCGACAGCCAATGCTTCGATGGCATCAAACCAGGCACGGTTTGTCTTCCAGTAGCCATCAAACCGCTCAAAGCTTGCAGAAACACCGGCTTCGAAATCCTTCAACTGATAAGGACCGCAGCCGATGCCGCTTTCCCATTCGATACCATCTTCGGTCGCCGGCTTGATGGGCAGGTGATAATCGCTGATGCTGAAGGGGAAGTCGGCGTTGCCGCCGGCGAGTGTGAAGACAACGGCATTTTCACCGTCAGCCTTGATTTCCACAACTGAGCCAATAACCGGTGCGGCAACAGATGTGGTATCGGGACCGCGGTGATGGTTGAACGAAGCCACCACGTCTTTCGCTGTGACCTTGCGTCCGTCATGGAACATGATCCCATCGCGCAGACGGAAGGTCCACTCGCTGGCATCATCAGAAGCTTCCCAGCTTTCTGCCGCCTCGGGGATAACCGAGCCGTCTGTGTCAATTTCGGTGAGGAAGTTGTTGGTATAGTGCGAAAGCTCAATGGTGAAATCGTTTGTGTATGTACCTGGATCCAGCACGTCCGTGGTTGAACCATGCGCATGGGCAACTGTGACTGTGCCACCCCGTTGCGGCATGGCCCGGGCAGCACCGGCATAAAATGAACTCGCAGCGGATACGGTCACACCAGCAGCTGTGGCATACCCCATGAACTCTCTGCGCGACATGCGTCCGGTCGAAACCAGCGACTTGAGTTTTTTGATGTTTGACATATTTCCTCCTTTGGATCGTTCTTTTCTTCGTGTGGCACCCTTGCATTGCCTGTTTTCAAGACTAACGCCAATTTCCTAAGTGTACAAAGGCCAATTGCTCACATTGCGTAATACCAACCAAACGCATTGAGTTATGGTGAAGCAGCTCAGCCAACGCTGAGCACACAACAATTCCAGTAAGCTCGTGACCAAATGTTACCGCTACTTGTAATGCGGCACCGCACAACTTGCGCGGCGGCGCACGAGCGGCCACAAACACAAGAAGTCAGACCGTTTCCCGTCGCAACGGCTGGGACATGCAGTGAATGCCACCCCCCGCCTGCAGAAACATCGACATGTCCGGGTCGTAGACTTCGAAGCCCAAAGCCCTCAGTTTGCCGTTGAGCTCCGTGCTTGAAGCCGGCGATAAAATCCGGTCGTCACCCAAAGACATCACGTTGCAGCCCAGGTTCATCGTGTCCTTGAAACTGACAGGCACAATTTCGATGTTCTTCTGTTTGAGCCAATTGACGACGTCATCTTCAGTTGTATCGAGGCAAACTGCGGCGAGCTTCTCTGCAAGCATGCAGACCATGAGATCGATATGGACGTAGAAACTGTCGATCGGGGCGTATTTGATCTCCCAGCCTTCGGCCTCGAACCAACCGCCAACCTGGCGGGCCGAGACTTCTTCACAGCGATGACCGGTGTAGCCGATAAGAACGCAACCCGGTTCGATGATATCAAAATCACCACCCTCGAAGTTGCCGGCGCTGACCATGTCATAGATGGGAATGCCACGTTCGAGATAGAAGCGGAGACAGGGAGCATATTCACCACGGCGACGCGGATTAGCCATCTGACAGATGACAGCGCCGTAGGGGGTCATGAAGCTCGAATCCCGTGCATAGACCTGGTAGTTCAGCAATTCGTCCTGACCGAGAAAATGGCAGGCAACCCCGGCGCTCTCATAGGCGTCAACGATTTCGCGGTGCTGGCGGACGGCAAGCTGTTTGTCGAAAACGCCACCCTTGCGAATAGTATCGCGGACGATGGAGCTGTAAGCCGCGTTGTCTTCGCGCCAGGAAAATGTCTCCGGTGGGCCAAGCAGAACGTCTTTGAGTTTGCCGTATTCGGAATTCACACCCCAGTCCTCAAGCACCGGCGTACCTCCGCCCGGTACCCGACGTTGCAAGGGCACGGAATTTTCCTGTGCTGCGCCGTTTCCAACCATATCCGATCCTCCACTCTTAATAAAAACAGGGCCTGAGCATAATTCTTTGAAGCGGCACACGAAAGCACCGATGTATGTGCGTGACCATATGGCAACACAGGCCGATAAACTGCGTGTACGGACGCTTTCCGCCAGCCAGGTGCCTTGTCATGGAGGGCAAATCACACTACTGCGTGTGGCTAATAATACCTTAATGGCAAAAACAAGACATCGGGCAACATGAATTCCAGTTCAAGCGTATCTTCGAGTACCCTAAACAGCACTGCCCTAGAGCCGGGCACGAACGACAGCAGCACTCAAACGAATGGCGGCTCAAGCCGAAAAGGCCTGCTTTTAAGAACGGTACTTTTCGTCTCGATACACTTGGCATTCGTTGTCTTTGGTGTGCTGGTCTACAGCAACTGAACAAAAAGGGCGGTTCAATGAACCGCCCTTTTGTTTGCATCCAATCAGCAGCAAAAAGCCCAATCAGGCAGATGTGTAAGACGTCTTGGTCGCGGTATAGAATTCGACCGAGTGCGGGCCCATTTCACGCGCCCCCATGCTTGAGCCTTTGCGGCCGCCGAACGGCACATGATAGTCGACGCCAGCTGTCGGCAGATTGACCATCACCATTCCTGCAGAACTGTTTTTCTTGAAGTGCTCGGCATGTTTCAAAGACGTCGTGCAGATTGCCGATGAGAGACCAAAATCCGTATCATTGGCAACGTCCACCGCCTCGTCATAATCCTTGACACGCAGTACAGAGGCAACAGGCCCGAAAATTTCCTCGCGATTGATGCGCATGGAATTGTTGGTTTCGGTGAACAGCGCAGGTGACAGGTAAAAGCCTTCCGTTTCGCGGTTGAGCAATTCACCACCTGTGACCTGGGCGCCTTCGGCACGGCCGATCTCAATGTAGCTCAAATCCTGTTCGAGCTGGCTCTTGTCAACCACAGGACCAATCTGCGTACCCTGCTTCAGGGCATGGTCAACCTTCAAAGCCTCCATCTCGGTCCGCATGCGGTCAACAAAGCGGTCGTGGATGCCTTCCGTAACAATGAGACGGCTGGAGGCAGTGCATTTCTGTCCGGTTGAAAAATAGGCGCCGTTGAGGGATGTGGCGACGGCGGTCTCAAGGTCCGCATCGTCAAGCACAATCATCGGGTTCTTGCCGCCCATCTCGAGTTGAAATTTCTTGTTGCGCTCAGCACAGGCCATGGCAACCCGTTTGCCAATATCCACAGAGCCTGTGAAGGTCACAGCGTTGATATGCGGTGATGTGAGGATTGCCTCACCGACAACAGCACCCCGGCCCATGACGAGATTGAAGACACCTTCGGGCACGCCGCATTCCACAATGATTTCGGCAAGCGCATGCGCACTTCCCGGCACCAGATCCGCCGGCTTGAAAACAACGGTGTTACCAAAGGCCAGCGCCGGCGCAATTTTCCATGCCGGAATGGCGATCGGGAAGTTCCAGGGGGTGATGATGCCAACCACACCAACCGGCTCACGGACAATCTCGATGTCGACACCGGGCCGGATGGACGGCACCCGAAGACCATGGATGCGCAAAGCCTCGCCGGCATAGAATTTGATGGTCTGACCGGCCCGGACAACTTCGCCAATGCCTTCGGCCAGTGTTTTGCCTTCTTCGCGGGCGAGAAGCTCTCCGAGCTCATCCTTGCGCTCAATGACCTTGTTGCCAACTGCGTCAAGCATGTCGCTGCGAAACTGGACGTTGGAATTCCGCCAGCCTGGCAGGGCTGCGTTTGCCGCTTCGATTGCCTGTTGGGTCTGAGCCTCGTCGGCATGGGCATACTCAGCGATAACGTCATCCAAATCAGATGGATTAATGTTCTTCCGCGCGCTTGCGCCATCCACCCATGCGCCACCAATGTAATTCTGTTTCATGCCCGCTGCCTTTCGTGATTGCCGGTTTGGAGGTTGCTTAGAGCACATGGCAGCGGCGGTCTAGGGTCCTGCACAGTGATTTTACCTCTCGAAAAGCCGGGCACCATGCCATATACCAATCGCGCCGGGTATCTGACGCCTTGCGAGTAGTCCAACCAACGGAACAAACACCCATGTCGCGCGATATCGTTTTCTGCGAAACCTGCAAATTCAATGAAGAACAAAAGCTGGCGGAAGATGGCCGCACGGGCGGCGAAATGCTTGCACAGGAAATGCGCGATCTGCTGGCAGAGCGCGGACGCGACGATGTTGCCGTAACGATGCAGCGCTGCCTTTGGTCCTGCAGCCGTCACTGCAATGTGTTGTTGCGGGATGACGAAAAATTCAGCTATCTGACAGGCAGTTTTGCGCCGGAGCGCAGCAGCGCCGAGGCATTGCTCGACTGGTTCGACATGCATGATGCGTCTGAAACCGGTGAGGTTTCTTTCCGCCAGTGGCCCGATGGCATGCGCGGCCATTTCATTGCGCGTATTCCACCGGCACAAGGTGCTGACGGTTCTGGCAATGGCGCGTAGAAAGCACTCCATTCTGGTTCTGGGTGGCGCCAGATCCGGCAAGAGTGCCTATGCGGAAAATCTCGGCCGCGCCTGCCACGCAACACCTGTTTACATTGCCACCGCCGAAGCCCTGGACACAGAGATGTCGGAGCGCATTGCCGAGCACCGCTCGCGGCGGGGCGCGGCCTGGCGCACTGTAGATGCGGCAATGGATTTAACCTCAGCTCTCAAAGAAAACGCCGAAGACGGCGGGTTCATGCTTGTCGATTGCATAACAATCTGGCTCAGCAATCTCATGCATGCCGAACAGGACACCGGACAGGCAGTTGAGGAACTGTGCGACATGATTCCAACCCTTCCGGGCGTTTGTGTATTTGTGTCCAACGAAGTCGGACTTGGGATTGTTCCCGAAAATGCACTGGCCCGGCGCTTCCGCGATGAGGCCGGACGGGCAAACCAACGGCTGGCACAAGCCTGCAACGAAGTGGTTCTGGTCACCGCCGGGTTGCCGATGAAACTCAAATCCTGATGCGTGAGGCCCGGGTCTAATGTTGAACACGCCTGAAGACTTCAATCGCGCCCTGCTCGCGTTGCCGGCTGCGGACGAAGAGGCCCGATCTGCTGCTCGCGCGCGGCAGGCAACCCTCACGAAACCTCCAGGCTCGCTTGGACGGCTGGAAGAGCTGGCCATCTGGTTTGCAGGCTGGCACGGCGATGCACGACCCCGTCTCGACAATGCCCTGGCGTTGATATTTGCCGGCAATCACGGTGTTACCGCTCAAGGCATTTCTCCATATCCACCAGAAGTTACGGCGCAAATGGTGGCAAACTTCGAGGCCGGCGGAGCAGCGATCAATCAGCTCTGCACCATCGCTGGCGCCGAATTGCGCGTTACCGCGCTCGACCTTGAAAAGCCCACCGGCGATATCGCCACCGGCCGTGCCCTGTCTGATGAAGATTGTCTTGATGCCCTGAACACAGGCATGGCTAGCGTTGAGGAAGACGCTGGCGTTGTTCTTCTTGGCGAAATGGGTATTGGCAACACGACCATTGCATCGGCACTCGCCATGGCCTGTTTCGGCGGCGAGGCAGAGCTATGGTGCGGCGCTGGCACCGGCCTTGACGCTGACGGAATTTCTCATAAGGCGCGCATCGTGACCCAGGCGGTTGCACACAACGCTGCGGCAACAAACAACGCCTTCTCAATGCTCGCACACCTGGGCGGACGCGAACAGGCGGCCCTTGCAGGTGCAGCTTTGGCTGCACGCCAGAGGCGTATACCGGTCATTCTGGATGGCTTCATTTCCTGTGCTGCCGTTGGTGTGTTGGGCTGGGCACAGAAAGGTGCCCTCGACCATTGCGTCGCGGGTCACCGCTCGCGCGAATCCGGTCATTCCAGGCTGCTTGAAGCCCTGGCCCTGGAGCCGATAGTTGATCTGGATATGCGGCTTGGGGAAGGCAGCGGTGCTGCAGTTGCGTTGACCATTCTGCGGGCCGCACTGGCGACCCACAACGGCATGGCCTCCTTTGCAGAGGCCGGCGTCAGCGACAGAGATTAGAGCGTTTCCATATCAACGTGAAACGCTCTAAATCGCCAGCAAGTCCCTTACCGCACGCAGGGCTTCCTTCGCGGCCACATCATTGCGGCGCACTTTTTCCTGCTCGATACGGCCATCTTTGGTCAAAACACCATCGTCGAGACGTATAGCCTGCCAGCGGTCTGCGTGAGCGAGGGTGATGAGTTCATATTGCGCTCGTAGAGCATCCCGGGCATCGGCATGCATGCCTTCTGCAATGCGGCGGATGAGGTCTTTGTAGCGCGATCCATGGTCCTCCATCCGAATACTCCAACGTGTGTAACTGTTGCAGATATAGGATTGCCGGGAGCAAAGCGCTAGTTTCAGGACAAGTCAGTGGTGCCTGTAGAAACTACGGGCGCATCATTTTGGAAAGCCATCTGCGCGAGTTTTGCGCTTGCCGAAGCGCCGGTGAGCACGAGTGCCAGCATCACGACGATCATTGCGGGTGCGAGAGATTTCATTGTCTCCTCCTGTTCTTGTTGCACCTGACATATCCACCGAAGCACCAACTGGCTGTGATGTGCGGCACAGGCAGGAGATTAATTTCCAACTGTGCTTAACCGCCTGTATCTTTGATCTCTGGATCGCTTCATGTTGATGGAGATCGATCCGGGTGGAATGATCCAGGGATGTGGATGCGCGAGATGAACGAGCTGTTTTCATTGCAGGGGCAGGTCGCCATGGTGACCGGAGCTGGAAGGGGTCTTGGGCTCGAAATCGCCCTGGGCCTGGCGCAAGCCGGTGCCCATGTGATTGTGACGGGCCGCGATAGCAGCAGGCTGGATGCTGCTGTGGAAACCATCAGGGGCGAGGGAGGCGACGCCTCCCTCGCCGCGTTCGACATCACAGATGAAATCGCCGTTGCCGATGCTTTCACTGCAATCTTGGCGCGCCACGGACG
>JAJFHB010000563.1 GCA_021775795.1 Hyphomicrobiales bacterium
GTTATCGGCCGTATCTGGTCGAGCAAGCGCATCGCGCAACTGCCGCAGGGCGCACTCCTTGATGTCGAAACGGAAACAGGTTCCCGGCTTATTGCCTTCGACCCCCTGGGTTGTGGTGATGGCGAGCGGGTGCTCATTTCACAAGGCTCGACGGCGGCGGGATATTTCGCAGACATCAACGCTCAGGTCGATGCTCTCATCATCGGCTCGATTGATGAAAAAGACTGAGGGTTGAACCCTTAAGAACGAAGAGTTTTCAAATAGATACGCACACAGAATCAACTGGAGGATAAAATGGCAAGTCAAGCTCTTGGAATGATCGAAACACGGGGTTATGTGGCAGCTCTTGCGGCTGCAGACGCGATGGTCAAGGCGGCTAACGTCGAAATCATTTCGCGTGAAGAAGTTGGTGCAGGCCTCGTCTCGGTGGTCATTAATGGCGATGTTGGTGCCGTAAAAGCAGCAACAGAAGCTGGCGCTGAAACGGCTAATCAGGTCGGTGAACTGGTGTCGGTTTACGTGATCCCAAGGCCGCATTCGGACCTCGGCAAGCACTTCACCGCACAGTCCGGGAAGTAAGCCTTTCACTTAGCTGCTCTGTCAGGGCCCTCTTGGCTTTGCCGGAGCGAAACAGGCGTCAATCTTCATGACGGAACTACGCGTCTATTTGCCCATCAAAGACCTGCAGCCGCAGTTTGCCGCCTATATGGCCGCGCCGACGCGGGCCCGCGGCTATCCTCCCATGCAAGGCGACAACAGCCTGATTGTCGAGGTGGCGCCGGCGCTGTCCATTCACCGGGTGATCGATCTGGCGCTCAAGGCGGCGCCGGATATGGAGCCAGGAATATTGTTCACCGAACGACAGTTTGGTTTACTTGAGCTCCACCATAAGGAAATGGACAAGCTCGAAGCAGCGGGGCAGGCAATTCTGGATGGCATCGGTGCTAAGGCTGGAGATCAGTTGACGCCTTCAACGCTTTATACGGACATCATTGAGAATATCTCCGACCAGCATGCGATCATCCTCGACCGTATGCGCAATGCCTCGATGATATTGCCCGGCCAGTCGATGCTGCTGTATGAAATGACGCCAGCACTTTTCGCCGCTGTGGCGGCAAATGAGGCAGAGAAGGTCGCGCCGTCTACGACACTCGTCGATGTGCAGATGATGGGTGCCTCCGGCCGCATCTTCATGGCGGGGGAAGTTGAAGAACTCAAGAAAGCGCAAAAGCAGATTGAGAAAACTCTGGCAGGTATTGAAGGGCGGAAGAGCTAGCTTCTACTGCGCTCTCGTAGTCGCCAGACCCCATTACAGATCCAGTTCCAGCGTGTTTGATCCTCTGGCTGGAACGGCGCAACAGATCAAAGCTTCATCCTCACCGCAGGCAGCGCTTGGCTGGGTTCTGTAGGCAACCTCTCCGGCGATTATCTTCACGGCACAGGTGCCGCAGGCACCGTTGCGGCAACCGTAATCCGGGGTCAGCCCGTGTTGTTCGGCGACTTCCAGTATTGTGTCATCTCCCTTATCCCAGCGCTGTTCGAAATCTGACCTTGCGAATTTGATCAGTGATTGTTCAGCCTCCTCAACGACGAGGGCATCCGGGCTGGTGCCGTCATCGGGGCGGCGCTTCAGGGATGCCGGGCCAAAGGCTTCGGCAAAAATGCGGGCATCATTTGCGCCCAGACTGCGCAGAGCATCATAGACCGCCTGCATGAAGGGCCCGGGACCGCAGAGGTAGAAGTCGTAATCGTCCAGAGCCAGCTCTCGTTGCAGGATCTCTGCGGTAACGTACCCGGTGTAGTCAAAATCCCGCTCGGGAGTATCCGTTTCCAGCGGCGCGGATATCAAGGACCGGTACCGAACAAGTCCATTGGTTTTGCTCTCTATTTCCCGGAAGGCCTCGTAGAAGGCGCGTTGCCCGGTGGTCTGGGAGGCGTGAAAGATGGTGAGCGGCCTTGTGTGGCGCGTGCGGATACCTTCCATGACGACGTGGCGGGCCATAGAAATCATCGGTGTAATTCCAACGCCCCCGGCCAGTAGCACTGCTGGGCGTTTTTCTGCTGCATCCAGCGTGAAATCCCCGCGGGGAGCCCGGGCCTCGATAATGGCGCCCACTTCAAGCGTATCGTGAAGGTGGTTTGAGAACAGGCCGCCCGGTTCGCGCTTCACCGAGATCCGATAGTGGGCATCATTTGGCGCGGATGAAACCGTGTAGGTGCGCACAGAGTGTTTATCGCAACCAGCCGGTGTGGCCCGCAAAGTGAGATACTGACCGGCGTTGAAACTGGCGAGGCCTTCGCTGACCGCAGGCTCGAGAGAGAATGAGCGGATGACCTCACTCTCGTCTTCCACTGCAATAACGCGGTACGGCCGCCAGGCATCTCTTCGTTCTTCGGCCGCCAGTGTCGCTGCCGCTTCATCCCAATTACCGGTTATAAGGCTGTTGGGCGAGTATTCACCGAATGCCCAACGCAGAGGCAGCGCATCGCTCAGATTTACCCCATGATCCAATGTGAAACGCCAGGCCCGCTCGGCGCCCTTGAATGCTGCAACATGGGGATCATCATCCCAGACAATCTCAACGGTACCGGTGAGCATCAAGACATCGCCGGTTTCAAAGTCGGGGAAAATCAAACCGGCCTTCGGGTTGACGAGGAAATTGCCGAGCGTGTTGAAGTGGAGATTGCCGGCGTAATCTGGAACTGTGAGTGTGTTGCCTTCAACCTGCACGAAACCGGCCCGGCCACCCCGGTGTGAAACATCGACACCCTCAACACCGTCTGCGGAGGGCTGGCCTGTATTTTTAGCGAAACTTGAAACGAAGAAAGTGTCCGCCTCCGTGATGTGTTGGCGGGCTGCTGCATCCAGTGACGTGAAGCCTGTTGAGGCCATCTGGTCAAGAGCTTGCTGTGGGTCGCGCACGAACTCGACAAAGCGAGTTTGAATGTATTGCGGGCAATTGCCAAAGGATTGATCGACCGAGAGGCTCAGGCTTGAACTGTTGACAGCGGTGACACGGACATTTACGCGGTTGCGCCGCCGCGCTGCCAGGTCAATGCCAAGCAGTCCCAGTGGCGCGCCTGTGGTCATGTTCTTCGCCAGCGGGTCGCCGGGTGCAATGTTTGTCTCGAGATTGAGGCTTCGATCGTTCGGAGACGTTATGAAACCAGGCTTGCCGGCGATCAGGGAGGCCCAGGGCCAGCCCTTTGCATCGACACT
>JAJFHB010000564.1 GCA_021775795.1 Hyphomicrobiales bacterium
GCTGGTAGAGATATGCGGTGCCAGGTCGGCAATGACGGGACGCAGTGCCTGTGCCGGCGTCACGACGAGCAACATGTCGCGGTCTGTCAGGTCTGCGTAGTTAGCGGTTGCGCGAATGGCGTCAGGTAAGGCAACGCCGCCCAGGAACATCTTGTTTTCGTGTTCGGTGTTGATTGACGCCACAACTTCCGGCTCGCGGGCCCAAATGAGCGTATCGGTGCCAGCGCGGGCGGAAACCGCCGCCAGCGCCGTGCCCCAGGCGCCGCCACCGACTATTCCGATCTTTGTCTGGGAGGAAGTTGTCATTCGAGTAATTTCCAATAAGTCCCTGAAACTCTAATACACGAGGATCAGGCCTTTACGCCAGCACCGCCAACAGGTTCTGCCAGCGGATCGAGTGGCCACCGCGCGCGTGGCGCAACATCCAGTGTGTCGCACATGCCTCTGTGCAGTCTTTCTGCTCCGGCCCAGGCGATCATTGCTGCATTGTCGGTACACAATTCGCGCGGCGGACACAGCAGTCGAAAACCTCTTTCGGAACAAAGCTGTTCAAATGCGGTCCGCAGCGTTTCATTTGCAGCGACACCTCCGGCGATTACAAACACCGGATCGCTGTCAGCGGGCAATTGTTCGGCGGTCAGTGTCATCGCCCGGCCGGCGCGATCACGCAGACACTCGCAAACGGCTGCCTGGAATGAAGCGCAAATATCTGCACGAAGACGGTCATCGGTCCGTTCGGTCTGCTCGAAGGCGCGCCGCACGGCGGTCTTGAGGCCCGAGAAAGAAAAATTGCAATTGTCCTGACCAAGCAACGGCCGCGGCAGTGCAAAGGCCTCAGCATCGCCTGCTCTGGCGCAGCGCTCAACAGCTGGCCCACCGGGAAAGCCGAGGTTCAGGAGCTTTGCGGTCTTGTCAAAAGCCTCGCCCACCGCATCGTCAATTGTGGTGCCGAGCCGCTTGTAGACGCCAACGTCTGAGACCATGAGGAGCTGCGTGTGGCCGCCGGATACAAGCAAGAGCAGGAAGGGGGCGGCAATGTTGTCGGTTAGGCCAACGGTGAGAGCGTGCCCTTCAAGGTGATTTACAGCGATGAAGGGAAGCTGCTTTGCCTGGGCAATCGACTTGGCGGTCATGAGGCCAACGATGACGCCGCCGATCAGCCCTGGTCCAGCGGTTGCTGCCACCCCATCCAGATCGGCGTAGCCGACACCTGCGGTTTCCATGGCGCGCTCAATGATGCCGTCCAGATGAGTGACATGAGCGCGTGCTGCAATTTCCGGCACCACACCACCGAAGGGTGCGTGCTCAGCATCCTGGGAAAGCACTTGGTTTGCCAGAATAGTGCCACTGCCATCGGCATTGCGCCGCACAATAGCTGCAGCGGTCTCATCGCACGATGATTCTATGCCGAGCACAAGGCTTGCGCGGCTCTGGTGGTTGGAATTTATTTGCGCGGTCACGGCGATGGCGGTACTCAGCAACGGATTAGATGACAAGACCCCTGCTCTAACATTCGTGACGGTACGCATGCAATCATTGCCCATCAGGATTGGAACGCGCGGCAGCAAGCTTGCGCTGGTTCAGGCACATGAGGTGCGTGACCGGCTTTGCGCCGCGTGTGGACTGGCTGCCGGTGACGTTGTCATTGTGCCCATCACCACAACTGGCGATCGCATCACCGACAGACCGCTTGCAGCAATTGGCGGAAAAGGTCTTTTCACAAAAGAGATCGAAATTGCGCTCCATGAAGGCGCCATTGATTTGGCGGTCCACTCGATGAAAGACATGCCGACCGTGCTGGCGGATGAGTTTATCATCGAAACGCTTTTGCCGCGGGAAGACCCGCGAGATGCCTTTATCTCTCATTCTGCAGGTGCGTTGCAGGATCTGCCGCATGCAGCCGTGGTCGGCTCATCATCAATTAGACGGCAGGCACAGATCAAACGCCTGCGGCCGGACCTGGAAGTCGTGATGTATCGCGGCAATGTGGACACACGGCTGCGCAAACTGCGTGAGGGTGTGGTCGATGCAACATTGCTCGCCTGCGCAGGCCTGGTGCGGCTTGGTCTGGGTGAGGAAATAACGGCTGCAATTTCGATCGAAGATATGCTGCCTGCGGTCGCCCAGGGTGCCATTGGAATTGAAGTGCGCCGCAGTGATGAAGCTCTGCGCCTGGAACTGCAGAAACTCAATCATGTGCCCACGACAATCGAAGTTGAGTGCGAACGGGCCTTTCTCGGGGTTCTCGAAGGCTCATGCCGAACGCCCATAGCCGGCCACGCTCACCTTGATGACAAAGGTGAAGTTTCATTTTCCGGAATGGTACTGGCACCAGATGGAAGTGCGGCCCACGAAACCAAGCGACACTGCTTGGCAGAAGACGTGGTAGCGGCTGGTGAGGATGCAGCGGCTGAACTTAAGGCACATTTAAAACCCGAATGGCTCGCGTGAGTTTTCATGCGCATCGCTGTAACCAGAGCACCGGAAGATGCAGCCGCCTTTGCGGCCGGGCTTGAAGCTTTGGGCTGTGAGCCGGTGCTTGAGCCTTTGTTACACCTGCTGTTTTCGACGGCTGTAACGGTGCCTGAAAGAGACTATCAGGCCGTGCTTGTGACCAGCGCCAATGCAGTGCGCGGACTGGAAGCCAGTAATCTTGTCCAGCGGTTGAAATCATTGCCTGTATACGCAGTTGGTAAAAGCTCCGCGGCGGCAGCGCGGGTGGCTGGATTTACAGAGATACATTCTGCTGATGGTGATCTGCCGGCCCTGCATTCGCTTGTCGTAGCTGCATTGGCGGATAAGACCCGCCCGTTGCTCTATGCGGCAGGTTTGACAGTATCAGGCGATCTCAAGGGTATGCTTGAGAGCGATGGCTGGCAGGTTGAGCGGCTGGTGCTTTATCGGGCAGAGGCTGCAACGGTTTTTAGTTCAAGCTTTGCATCGCAACTCGAAGGCGGGCGGATTGATGCGGTCACGCTGTTTTCACCCCGTACGGCGCGAATTTGGGCAGGGCTGGCGAACACGCCTGCTCTTATCGCAAGTGTTGCATATATCAGGCATTTTTGCCTCTCGGAGGCTGTGGGGCAGGCTGTGACATCGACCTTTACAAATGTGGACCTGACGGTGGATGTGTCGGAAACGCCTGATATGGAAGCGATGCTTGCGATGATCGCGTCACAGTGACTTTTGTTAATCATCCCGATCGTATACGACGGAATGCCATTTGCGCTTACGGGTCAAAATGTGGCCATATAAGCGAATCAGCGGGCATTGATGACAGCGGCGGTCGCAAGGCGCGGGAAAAGTGATGGCTGGCAAAGGCACACGACGAAATACACGCGCAAAGAGCTCCGGCGAAAAGGCCGGCGCTGGTGCTGCGCGAAAACCGTCGGTAGCGCCAATCATTGATCTTGAGGCAACAGAAGTCACAGGCGAACGTGTTGAGACCGCAAAAGAGGCGCCGCACGCCACACCCTTTGAGCAAGATGCCGGCGATGGAAATGCCGGCGATGCGGCTTCTCCTGACGCGGAAACGGGCCGGGAGAGTGCGGCTGAATCCCGGACGGGTTGGCGGTTATGGTTCACGCCACGGGCATGGAGCATTGTTTTGAAACGGTTGTTTTCCCTGCGGATTCGCAATCCCCGCTGGATCAGGATCGCCGCAGCGGGCGTCCTGGCGGTGCTGTTGTTTGCGGCAGGAACCTGGATCGGCTGGACCGTCAATAAAAAATTTCCGGCTCAGGAAGCTCTGCTCGCGGTCCAACCCCAAGACTCTGTGCAGCTTGCCGGCATTGAGGCGGCCCTCGTGGCGTTGGCTGATGTTACGGGTGACCTGAACGGGCGGCTGGATACATTTGAGGGTGAGCTGACCGGACTTGGCGCACAGTTGGATGAAGCGGAACTTGCGGTGAACGGTGCCCGTCAGGATTTTGCGGAACTGAGTGATGCCTTCGCAACTTTGCTGCAGGCCCCGGTGGGAATTGAGGACGGTGAAGCCATCGGAACCCTGCAACTTCAGCTCAATAATCTTTCGGCCAAACTCGATGGTCTTGAAGTTATGCTTTCAGGGGTGTCAGAGGGAAACCAGAGCTCAGGCAGCGAAGCCAGGCTTGCCGCACTGGAGGCAAGTGTGATGCAACTTGATGAGACACTTGCGCGGCTGCCGGAACAACTCTCTGTGCTGGGAACAACGGATGGTTCCGGTGTCATTGTTGAACTGGAAGCGGCTATGCAGGCGCAGCTTGAAGAAATGGAAGCACGCCTCGAAACCCGGCTTGGCTCTCTTGAACTACCAACAAGCAGCGCCAGTGAAGCTGCGACCGACGTTACGGTCGCTGTGGCGCGTCTGCGCCTCGCAGCGGAAGAGGGAAGGCCATTTGCATCAGAGCTTGGAAACGTGGTGGCGCTGGCCCCTCAATATCCTGAGCTGGCGCTGCTGAGCACACATGCACAAGGTGGCATCGCAACGGCTATGGAACTTACCGATCAATTTGCAGTCGTCGCGGCGACGGTCCGCGAAGCCCTTGTAGATGACAGCGCGGAAGTAGCGCCTCCCAGTGGGTGGATCGCTGAGTTCTGGGCGCGATTGCAAAACATGGTTCAGATCAGACGGGAAGATGCCCCCGGCACGGCGACCGTGCTGGCGCAGCTGGAGGCTGCACAGGCGAACGTTGCGTCTGGCAATTTTGCTTTGGCGGTCGAGCAACTGCAAGACGTCAGGGGCGTCGCCGATGCCCCGCTTGGCGCCTGGATGGCACAGGCACAGGCATATCTATCAACCCACAATGCGCTCTCGGCAATTGTGGAGCAGATGCTGTCGGATGTTGCCGATGGCGATGAGCGTTCGGGAAGCTAAGCTGTGGTGCGTGTACTCATCATATTTGTGCTTGTGGCGCTTATCGCAATGGGGGCGGCGTGGTTTGCGGACCGTCCCGGCGAGCTGACCGTTTCATGGCTTGGCTACGAAATCGAGACGAGTTTCATGCTGGCTCTGGCCGCAGTGACCCTCGTGTTTCTGCTGGCGATGATGCTTTGGACAATTGCGCGCGGAATTTTGGGTGCGCCCGGCGTGATCACGAATTTTTTCCGGGCACGGCGTCAGGCGCGGGGCCTGGAGGCGTTGACCCGGGGTGTGGTTGCCGCAGGTGCGGGAGATGCCGCAACAGCCAGCCGCTATGCAACACTTGCACACAGATCGTTGGGCAATACACCACTTGCGCAGTTGCTGCGTGCCCAGGCCGCGCAATTGTCGGGGGATCACGGCACCGTGCGGCTGGTGTTTGATGACATGTTGCAGAACCCGGATACGGAAGCGCTTGGACTGCGGGGGCTGTTCGTACAGGCGCAACAAGACAGGGATCACGCAAAAGCCCGGGCTTATGCCGAACGGGCGCTTGCCCTCAATCCCCGCCTTCCCTGGGCGGCGACCGCGTTGCTTGCCATGCAGGCTGCAGCGGGCGACTGGCGGACTGTTGAGCAGACCATTGATGATTGTCGGCGCAACCGGCTCATGGAAGCGAGTGAGGCAACACGCAAAACCGCTGTTGCGGTAACGGCGCATGCGCTTGCTCTTGAAGAGACCGACGCGGATGGCGCTCTTGAACGTGCTCAGCGTGCCCACAAACTGGCGCCGGAGCTGGTTCCCGCAGCGGTTCTGGCCGGGCGGTTGTATGCCGCAATGGGGCAGCCTCGCAAGGCCACCAAAATTCTGGAAAAAACGTGGAAACTGAGCCCGCATCCGGATCTGGCGGAAATCTATGGCGCAGCCTACACCGGGCGCTCGCCGCGCGACCGTCTTAAGCGGGTTAAGAACCTTGTGAAGAAAATTCCCGTAAACTTCGAAGGGCCAATCGCCATTGCCCGGGCAGCGGTTGAAGCCCAGGACTGGGACCAGGCGCGCGAAGCCCTTGATCCGTTTTCAGACAATCGACCAAGCGCTCGCGTTTGCGAGTTGATGGCCGAAATCGCCCACGGTGACAGTGCAGACGAGGGGCTGGCACGCGAGTGGCTGGCGAAGGCGATCTATGCACCGCGGGATCCTGTCTGGGTTGCAGATGGATATGTCTCAGACAAATGGTTGCCGTGTTCGCCGGTTACCGGTGAACTCGATGCCTTTGTATGGCAGGTGCCCTCGGATGGGCTTGAACGCGAGGGATCAGCGCCGGAAATTTCAGGCGGCAAGGCACCCCCTGCCGACACCCCGGACGGCGATGACAGGATATCGGAGAAGGCCGTTTTGCCTGCTGTGGTGGGTACAGCTTTGGCTCCTGCTGCAGGGGAAGCCGTGTCGGGTGCAACTGCGGCGGATGAGGCATCCAAGGTTGAGGATCTGCCCCTGTCAGGGGCGGAAGATGGCCCGGCCGACATGGATGTCATCGCAGATGAGCCGGCAGAAGTTAAGGGCGATGACGCGCTGGAAGAAGCGGCGGCACCTGCAAAGAATGAAGCTTCAGACGTGCGGGAACCTGAAGAAAAAACTGGCGAGGACGATGATACAGAAAGTGGCGGGCCAAAAATTTTCGTGCCGCCACGCCCACCTGATGATCCCGGCCCGGAGCCGCGCGATGAAGAGGGTGGAAACTTGTTCCAGGCACTCTTTGCGCGATAGGGAAGCATGGCAGTTTGCCTGTCTGCACGAGAGCGGTTGCATTGATGGTTATGAAGCGCTATTTCTCCCGCGAGTTTGGTAAGCCGCATTAGCTCAGTTGGTAGAGCACATCATTCGTAA
>JAJFHB010000565.1 GCA_021775795.1 Hyphomicrobiales bacterium
TCCCATTCCGCACGCTTCAGGTGCGCATAGTAGTTGACGAACTCCTCGCCAATCGTTTCGCGGTAAAGACTGCCACCTTCAAACGCTTCAATGGCGTCGCGCAAAGTGGCCGGCAACAGCGGCGCCGATGCATCATACGGCTCTTCAATCGGTGGCGGGCAGGGGAGTTTGTTCTGCAGGCCGCTCAATCCCGCCAGTATCTGAGAGGCAAGCACGTAATAGGGATTTGCTGCCGGCTCTGCGATGCGGTTTTCGATGCGGCTTGCCTTGTCGCCCGGCCGCATGAGCGCCCGCAACATCGCGCCGCGATTATCGTGGGCCCATTGAATGCGATTGGGTGCGAGCTGATAGGCCTGGTAACGCCGGTAGCCGTTGACCGTCGGTGTCGTCAGAAGGCAGCTTTCGGCTGCATGCTTGAGGAGGCCCGCAATCCAGGCCTGGGCGGCGGCAGAGACCGTTCCATCAGCTTCCGGGACAAGGACGTTTCGCCCGCTCTTTCGCTCGATGACGGATTGATGCAGATGCCAGCCGCTCGAAGCACAGGCATCGAATTTTGGGCGGCACATGAAGGTTGCATGCAGCCCCTGGCGCGCGCACACCTGCTTCACCATTGAGCGGAATAATGTCAGGGCGTCCGCCTGTTCGAGCGGTCCTGCGGGATCAAACACGAACTCCATCTGGCTCGGCCCGAACTCCGCTTCCATGGCCCGGACGGGCAGGCCGAGCGCCATGCAGTGGTGCCGCAGAAGATCCATGACATCTTCCAGCGCATCGTATCGCGCCTCGCCGAGCAGGTCGAAGCTTTGCGTCAGCATTGACACATCAGGCGGTGTTGCCGGCATGCCTGCATCTGAAGGCTGTTGGCGTGGATGTGTAACCCGGAAAACGTGAAACTCGATCTCCAGTCCGACGACCATGTCGAAACCGGCGTTGGCCAGTTGTTCTATCGCGAACTGTAAAACTGTCCGGGGCACAAAGGACAACGGTGTACCGTCCCGCTGAGTGACATTGCACAACAGCCAGCCCGACTTGGGAGACCACGGCAGAACCTTGTAGGTGGCGGGATCGGGGCTGAGCAGAATATCGCCTGAGCCGGTCAACACGCCTTGCCCGAACCCGGCATCACTCCCCCAGACAGGAAAGACGGTGCGCTGCGATGTGTCTTTCAAAAGGATTGTCGAGGGTGCGGTTAGCCCATTTTCAAAGGCTGCGCGCAAGGCTGACGCCACCACTGTCTTGCCGCGCAACACACCATGCTGATCGGGAAAGACAAGGCGGACCGTTTCCAGATCATTGGCCTCGACCTGCCTGATGATGTCGTCGGCAGTCTGGAGGGCGTCAGCCGATACCGGCTGGCTGTTGCTGTCACTGGAGGACTTTGAATACATGACGCTGGACGACCGTTTGTGTTTTGTGAGCCTGTTCTACAGGGAAGCATCCCATTCGCAAGCCTGACGCCGCAATCTGTCGCCTGCCCGCCATACGTCTTCCCATTTCTCATTCACATTGCCGATCGCATCAATCGACACAGGACCGCGAATTTCAGAAACACTCGCGCCGCTGCTCATGGGCAGGGCGTCGGGGATGTCGTTCTGCAGATTCTTGATCGCTTCCCGCAACATGCGGCGATAATGAATTATGCCGACATCCGTCTTGCCCAGGTGTTCCTGAGTGCGATCCTGAATTCTTCCCATGGATTCTACCGCCCACTGGTCATGGACGTTGATGTCCAGTCCCATGCCGGTATAAGTCTTGGTGCGCTGTTCATCCGGGTTGAAGCCGTAGTTGTTTCGGGCGTTCTTGAGGGGAGCGTAGTCCGGCAGGCGGTGCTCCTTCATGCGTTGCTCTCGCATGACCTCCTTGTCCACCGGCTTTCCAAAGCTCGTGAACATCGAATACCAATAACAGGTCTCATCATCCACAGGCACATGCCACTGGGTGATTGTCATTTCATTGGACATCGGTATGCAGATAGCCTCGGGAAAGATCTGGTTGGTGACGCGCACATGTGTGCGTCCGTCATTCAACTGGCGCAGGGCAATGAGGCGCATGCCGTAGTCTGTTTCCTCAACTTTGATCTCCGGGCGCGGGTATTCCCGCAGCAGTTGCGTCATGGGAATCTCGGTATTGGCTGCCGTATCCCGAAACTGTTGCCCGTAGCCATCTGCGGGATCTTCGTCTTCGAGAAAGCGGTGCAGAAACGACGCGTGCGCCGGGTCTATGCCAACCTCCATCGCCTGCAGCCAGTTGCATTCCCACAATCCCTTGAAGGCGAACACATGGCTGTCCGGTGCCGCAAAACAATCCAGAGCCGGAAAAGACGGCGTCTCTCCCGGACCCATGTAGGCAAAGATAATGCCGTTCCGCTCCACCACCGGGTAGGCGCTGGTCTTGATGTTTTCATGCATGCGGCTGCCTTCGGGCTCGCCGGGTTGTTCGACGCATTGTCCGGTGCTGTCAAAATGCCAGCCATGAAAGGGGCAGCGCAGGCCGTTATCTTCCAGGCGGCCGTAACAAAGATCCGCACCGCGGTGCGGGCACTGCCGTCCAATCAGGCCCAGTTGACCGCCTTCATCGCGAAACAAAACGAGTTCTTCACCCAGCAGCTTGACGGGACCCACGGGGCGCGGTCCTTCCAGTTCCACGGACAAGGCCGCAGGCTGCCAGTAGCGGCGGAGCACCGCACCGGCGCGGTCATTCGGGCCAACGCGCGTGAGTTCGTCATTTTTCTCCTGGCTGAGCATGGCCGCGTATTTCCTTTGCCTGTTTTGTCACAACAAGATTTGTCTTTAATCTAAGCCGGTCACATCAAAGAAGTCTTATCAGATCTGCCCTATTGCGACGGCGATGGTGCCTACCGTTCCACCCTCAACAACAGACATCAAGGTCCAATCTCGTCAACCTCGTCCAACTTGTCCCAGGATTTGGGCGGTCCCGGCGTGAACTTCTAATGTCCAGCAACCGACTAGTTCAATCTCCGGCAGTCTGAAAATGTGGCGTCGCGGAGCAATCTGGTGATGCCTGCTGGTATCTTCCGATTGCCTATGGTGGCGACAGCGGAAATCGGCATAATCTGGCCTCGCCGTTAACCTGTGACAGGACGATACGCCTATGGCCAGAGAGCCCCGCTACGATATTCTTTTTGAGCCGATCAAGATCGGTCCGGTCACCGCCCCCAACCGGTTTTATCAGGTGCCCCATTGCAATGGCATGGGGCGGGTGTTTCCCGACAGCATGATCGCCATGCGTGGCATGAAGGCGGCCGGTGGCTGGGGCATCGTCTGTACCGAACAATGCGACTTTCACCACACCGCCGACATTACGCCCTTCACCGAAACCCGCATGTGGGACGACGCGGATATCGGTTATCTCGCCGGCATGGTGGATGCCGTCCACGAACATGGCTCTTTGGCGGGTGTCGAACTTGTTCATAACGGTCACGATGTGGGCAATCTCTA
>JAJFHB010000566.1 GCA_021775795.1 Hyphomicrobiales bacterium
TGCCGGGACGCAGCGCGTTCTTGGCTGTCACATCATGGGGCCGGATGCTGGAGAGATGGCGCAGGTCCTGGGCATTGCCATCAAAATGGGCGCGACCAAGGCGGACTTTGACGCGACCATTGCGGTCCATCCAACGGCGGCCGAAGAGCTCGTCACCATGAAAGAGAAATGGACACCTCCCGAAGCACAGGCAGCGGAATAGGCTCTCTTGGCTCGCACCTGCAAGAGTTGCTGAAAACGCCCGTTGTGCTTGTGCCGGACGCGGGCGAGCTCAGCCGGGACGGTGGAGCCTATCTGTTGGTTGTTGATTTGGCGGCAAGCGTTTCTCTTGCCGGAAAATTCTCAGGACAGACTCTTGGCCCGGGCAGGTATGTCTATGCCGGAAGCGCGCGTGGCTCAGGCGGCATTCGCGCCAGGGTTTCACGCCACATGCGCCTCGATAAACGGCAGCGCTGGCACATAGATCAGATAACAACCGGGGCAGCGGCTATCTGGGCCGCGGAGTTTATGGAACTCGGTGAATGTGATTTGATCGGGATCTTGTCGGGGGCTGCCAGTTTCAGCGCCGCCTTGCCTGGCTTTGGCAGCACTGACTGCGCAACCTGTCCTGCCCATCTTCTGCGCTACGAACCCGCGACCAATCTGCTCGCCAGGACCCGCAACCGCATCAGATAATTTCGTCCTCATCAAACAGCGGATCGGCGTCAAGCTGCGCTGAAAGACTGTCGATTGTCGCTGCCGCATCAACGCTCTTCTTGATCTGAGCAATGTGAAAGAGGCCATCGCCCTCGTTGATGTTCGGCAGGTTGGTGCGTCCGATAAGCAGGCCCGGCTCATCGACGACCAATTCGGTTTCTACCTCGCCAAAGGGGTCAGCGATGGTGCCAAGCACATCACCGGTTTCAACTTCTTCACCAATTGCCTTGAAGGCCCTCATCAATCCGCCCGCCGGAGCTCTGAACCAGTAGCTTGAGGCGGACCGTATCGGGGCCACTTTCGGTTTCGCGATGCCCCTTGCGGTCACCATTCCACAGTGACGCATGACACGCAGTATCCCGGAAACTCCACTGCGCACTGCCATCTCGTCGAAGCGCAGACCTTCGCCGGCTTCGTAAAGCAACATGTCCACTCCAAGTGTGGCGGCGACCTGACGGAGTGAGCCTTCGCGGGTTTTGGATGTGATGATGAGGGGGGCACCGAATGCTTCCGCCAGACCAACGATTTTTCGTTCCCCTGGCGAAACCCTGATCTGGGGAAGGTTGGTTCTGTGAATCGCGGCAGAATGCAGGTCGATGCCGATGTCTGAACGCTCGACAATTTCGTGTATGAAGATATCGGCTAGCCGCGCCGCAAGCGAGCCTCTTTTGCTGCCTGGAAACGACCGGTTTAAATCGCGCCGGTCGGGCAGGTACCGCGAATGGTTCATGAACCCGAAGGCATTTACAATGGGCACCGCAATCAAAGTGCCTTTGAGACTATCGACGTTTGGTGTTCTCAACAGACGTCGGACAATCTCGACGCCGATCACTTCATCGCCGTGGATCGCCGCGCTGACGAACATGGTCGGGCCGGGCCTGCGACCATGGATGACGTGAGCAGAGAGCGTCACGGGCGTATGGTCTGACAGAACGCTCACCGGCAGGTGAATCGTCTCACGTGTGCCGGGCTGTATTTGGTGCGATCCGATCTCAAACGCACCCACAGGTGGCATTATCCCTTGCCCTTGGTTTTTGTTTTCCCGGGTTTGGCGGTTTTTTCCAGAAATTCAATGATCTTGCCGGCGATGTCGATGCCGGTGGCCTTCTCGACGCCTTCAAGTCCCGGAGAAGAATTGACTTCCATGATCACCGGCCCGTGGTTTGCGCGCAACATGTCAACACCGCAGACGTTCAAGCCCATGGACTTTGCGGCTCGCACAGCTATGGATCGTTCTTCCGGCGAAATACGGATTTGTTTGGCACTGCCGCCGCGATGAAGATTGGACCTGAAATCGCCCTCGGCACCTGTGCGTTGCATGGCGGCAATGACCTTGCCTCCAACAACGAGTGCGCGAATATCCGTGCCACCGGATTCTTTGATGAACTCCTGCACCAGAATGTTCACACGGACACCACGAAACGCCTCGATGACAGATTTTGCGGAACGGTCCGTATCGGCCAGAACCACACCGATGCCCTGCGTTCCCTCCAGAAGCTTGATGACAAGGGGAGCGCCGCCGGCAAGCTTCAACACTTCTTCGGTCTGTTTAGGGTCGTGAGCGAAGGTCGTCACCGGCAACCCGATACCGTCTCGTGCGAGGAGCTGCATCGATCTCAGTTTATCGCGCGAGCGTCCAATAGCGACGGATTCATTCAACGGATATACGCCCATCATTTCGAACTGCCGTAGTACCGCGAGGCCGTAGAATGTTACCGATGCCCCGATCCGCGGAATAACCGCATCGTATGTCGGCAGCTGCTCGCCATTGTAGTAGATCTGCGGGCGGCGGGACGCGATGTTCATGTAGCAACGCAGCGTATTGATGATGTCGAGTTCATGGCCACGAACTTCAGCAGCCTCTTTTATCCGCTCGTGAGAATACAGACTTGGGTTGCGGGCTAGCATTGCGATTTTCATTTGTTTCTCCGTGGAGAGCAGGATTGAGGCGAATTAGAAACGGTAACTGAGCATCTTGCAAAAAATTTTCAGCTTTGATCGTTCGATGGTGGCGCTGGCATTTTCATCAGCTCAAGCAGAAAAGACCTGCCTGGGTTTACGAGAATGCCGTGTTTCCTAAGGGCTGTTCTCCCGAGGATGACATCGAATTCCATTTGGCGCCGGTTAGCCAGTGATAATTCAATGCGCCATCGGCGTTTGCCAAACACCAATGCGGTTTCCACGATGTAACGGAGCTCCGCCTGACCACTGGTGTTCTTGATGTTGCGCTCATCAAGTATCCGGGCTGAGCAACGCGTGCTCTTTGCGATGCTTGCTCCGGGTATCCGAAAACCCGCCCATCGCACGCCGTCCTTGATGTATTCCTCAATGTCGACCGCATGAAGCGCTGATGTGCGGGCGCCCGTATCAAGTTTGGCCTTCATTCGCGGGATGCCTAGCTCTGGGAAAGCGATCCACTCGCGCCAGCCGGCTTCGCGCAGTATTTTCTTTCGCGCTCGCGCCATCAGTCAATATTTCTCTTGATCATGTCGTCATTGGCGCGGCGGTAATTCACAAAAGTGTTGGCACTCATGACAACGAAGAAACTATCCATATCTATCAGCACGAAACCCCGTTCAAACATTTCACGGGTCAGGTTGCGAATGTCGTCTTCATACAGCCGACGCCGATCTGCGAGTTCCCGAAGAAGTTTTGTTGCGATGCGATAGCGCCCCGATGCCTTGCCGCCAAACCGCCGACCGTACATTGCGCACAAGGCTTCTGCGGCGGATGAAATGTTGGTCAGTTCAGCCATGCGTATGCATAATAAGTATGAGAATATTTGTCTATAGCAATTTTATTGAACCTATAGGAGTATTATGGAATAAATCTGTGGCACCCGTCTTGAGGTTATCTCTGCTTGATAAACTCTCCCACCTGTAAGTCATGCACGGCCTGGTCGATTTCGCTCTGGCTGTTCATGACGATCGGGCCGTACCAGGCTACAGGCTCCTTGATCGGCTCTCCGGAGACCAGCAGAAACCGTACGCCATCATTACCGGCGCTGACATGGATGCTGTCGCCACGATCAAACACAACAAGCGACCGGTTCCCGGTGCTCGTCCTTAGTTGCGTTTCTGAAGCCGAACCGGCCATCTCGGTAAGTGCTGCAAATGGGGAAGAGGCATCATCGAAGTGTGCGGATCCTTCGAACACATAGGCAAAGGCGTGCCGGTCAATCTCCACTTTCAGGGATCTTGAGTGGTTTGGGGGTACTGAGACATCAAGATACCGTGGATTGGCGGCAACTCCGTCCACCGGTCCTGAGCGCCCCCAGAACTCACCACAAACCACTCTCACACAAACCCCGTCATCATCCACAATTTCGGGCACTTCAGATGCCGGTACGTCCTGGTAGCGTGGTCTTGCCATTTTCAACGACGAGGGCAAATTGGCCCATAACTGAAAACCATGCATCTTTCCGTGGGCATCGCCCTTCGGCATTTCCTGATGAAGAATGCCGCTGCCGGCGGTCATCCACTGCACGTCTCCCGCTTCCAAGGTGCCGATGTTGCCCAAACTGTCGCCATGGTCGACGGAGCCTTTCAACACATAGGTTATGGTTTCGATACCCCGGTGTGGATGCCAGGGAAA
>JAJFHB010000567.1 GCA_021775795.1 Hyphomicrobiales bacterium
GTTCTTCCCAGCGTCTGTGCCTCCTTCGCCACAACTGCTTGTATTTTCGGGTCCCTGGCCTTCCTGAAAGGCGACATCGGACAGATCCTCAAGGTCGTCCCCATCGTCATGCTTGTGGTGTTGATCGTGTCGCTGGTGGAAGCTTTTTTCATTCTGCCTCACCACCTGAAACATGCTCTGGAGCATGGCGGCGACAAGGAAGGTTTCGTTCAGGCAAAGGTCAATGGTGCGGTTTCATGGCTGGCCGACAATGTGGTGCAACCAACAGCAACTGCCAGCGTAAAGTGGCGCTATCTGACCGTTGGTATTGCCTTTGGCATGCTGCTGCTTGCCCTGAGCGCCATGGCCGGCGGGCTGCTCAAGTTCTCCCCGTTTCCAGAGCTTGACGGCGACGTTATGGTGGCCCGGGTCCTGCTGCCTCAGGGAACGCCTCTGGAGCGTACGGAAGCTGTGGTCGACAGCCTGACGGCGGCGCTCTCACGCATAAATGACGACTACGCACCGGAGCAGCCTGGCGGACAAGACCTCGTTGAAGTGGTCGTTGTTACCTTTTCCCAAAACACGGATGCGGGCGAAACCGGACCACATGTCGCCACCATAACCGTTGACCTCCTGAGCTCTGAAGTGCGCACTGTCCGGATTGATGATGTACTCAACGAGTGGCGGGAGGAAAGCGGTGATCTGGCAGACGTGATTGCGGTTAAGTTCGCTGAAGCCCAGGTGGGTCCGGCGGGCATTGCCATCGACATGCGCCTGCAGGGTGATGATCTGGACGAGTTGAAATCCGCATCACTGGCGCTTCAGGAATGGCTCTCGGGTTACCAGGGCGTTCTCAATATTTCCGATAATCTGCGGCCCGGCAAACCGGAAGTGCGGGTGCAGCTTGACCCAACTGCCATGCAGCTTGGGATTGACGGCCGCATGGTTGCCGACCAGCTTCGCTCCGCTTTCTTCGGCACGACAGTTTCGGAAATTCAAAACGGCAGTGAATCCTTTGAAATAGATGTGAGGCTTGATCCGAACGACAGGAACAGCGTCGCGGATCTCGATTATTTTGCCGTCACCAACGCGGATGGAAGTCTGGTGCCGCTGTCGGCGGTAGCAACGATTGTTTTTGACCGGGGTTACTCTCGCATTTCCCGCATTGATGGCCGGCGCACCGTATCGGTTCAGGCTGACGTTGATGCCCGTGTGGCCAATTCCGGAGAAGTGATCGCCAATACGGAAGTTGATTTTCTGCCTGAACTGTCAGAGCGCTATCCCGGCGTGCGTGTTTCGCTTGAGGGAGAGAATGCCGAAGCCTCAACCACGCAACGCTCAATGATGAGTGGTTTTGTCCTTGGTCTCATCGGGGTGTTTTTGCTCCTGAGTTTCCAGTTCAAATCCTATGTCGAGCCGTTCGTGGTGATGGTGATCATCCCCTTCGCCTTTGTCGGTGCTGTTGCGGGCCACCTGTTGCTGGGTCTCGATTTTACCATGCCGTCGATGCTGGGCTTCGTCGCGCTGGCGGGAGTTGTGGTGAATGACAGCATTCTGCTTGTGAACTTCATCAAGCACTATCATGGCGACCTGCAGTCTGTTGTTGCTGCCGCTCCGTTGGCAGCCCGGGCACGTTTTCGGGCGATCCTTCTGACGTCTCTCACCACGATTGCGGGGCTCTTGCCGCTGCTTGCGGAAACGAGCCTGCAGGCGCAAATTCTCATTCCCCTGGTAACCAGCCTGGCCTTCGGCCTCCTCGCCTCCACCATGCTGGTGTTGTTTATCGTCCCGGCAATCTATTCAATTCTGGATGATTTCGGCCTGGCAAAGCTCGACTGAAGAGCCAAAACGGGTGCAGATTTCAGACATTGGAACCAACAACGCCGCGTCTTAAAATGAGAGTGATTGAAAAGGCTGCCCTTGTATCCATCGGCCGGGCCTCACTTTCTGGAAATGCTGACACCTACGACGGACGCCGGTCCGGCGTCCGTCAATCGGTTCCATGAGAGTTTGGCGATCACAAAGACCCTCTCGGCAGCGTTACCGGAGCCTATTCGGCCGCCACCGCACTGATTTTTCCCAGGTGAGGGATTTCGATGTCCACTTTCAAGGTAGACAGGGTTTTACCCCGGTTGGTGGTGACCTTGATGGCGTCCGGATCAAGGGTCACGTGTCGCGAGATGGCAGTGACGATCTCATCGTGCAGCAGCGCGATGAGATCGGGACGGCCGGTAAGCGTGCGTTCATGGGCCAGCAGAATCTGCAACCTTTCACGCGCCACCGGTGCCGAGGCGGGCTTGCGGAAAAGTCCAAAGAAATTCATGCGGCTCTCCTGCCAAACAGTTTGCCAAACAGATTGCGTCGCTCCTCGGGGATCGACATGGGTACGCTTTCGCCGGTGAGGCGGCGGGCGGCATCAAAATAGGCACGCGCTGGTGCGCTGTCGGGGTTCGACATGGTGACAGGAGACCCAAGGTTTGAGGCGCGAAGCACTTCTTCACTTTCCGGAATGACGCCAATGAGCGGCACTGACAGAATGTCGAGGACATCGTCGATTGAAAGCATTTCGTTGCGGGCGCTGCGGGCCGGGTCATAGCGCGAGATCAGGAGATGTTTTTCAATATCGCCGCCGTCTTCCGCCTTTTGCGTCTTGGCATCGAGCATACCGATGATGCGGTCAGAATCGCGTACGGATGATATTTCCGGGTTGGTGACAATGACCGCGATATCAGCATGGCGCATCGCCAGGATAGCTCCGCGTTCAATGCCGGCCGGGCTATCACAAATGATCCAGTCGAACTGCTCTTCCAGTTCCTTCATCACCCGTGCCACGCCTTTCTCAGTTAACGCGCTTTTGTCGCGTGTCTGGGAAGCGGGCAGGAGATGCAAGGTCTCGAGCCGCTTGTCGCGGATGAGGGCTTGTGGAAGCTTGGCACTGCCGTTGATGACGTTGATGAGGTCATAGACGACACGGCGCTCCGCCCCCATCATCAGGTCCAGGTTTCGCAGCCCCACATCAAAGTCGACCACTGCTACATTCTGGCCGGTTTGTGCCAACGCGGCTCCAAGTGTAGCGGTGGTCGTGGTTTTGCCAACGCCTCCCTTACCGGACGTTACGACGATGACTTTAGCCATGCTCAAAAACTCCTTTAATCGCATACTCGCGGTTAGTGACAATCAGTCCTGTGTCGACATCATCAAAACATTGCCGTCGAGCCAGGCCTGTATGGGCTGGCCGCGCAAATGGGGTTCAATCTCCTCGACCGTGCGGTAGAGGCCGGCAATGGCGAGCAGTTCCGCTTCGAGGTTGCGGCAGAAGATGCGGGCCCGTTTGTCGCCGCCGGAGCCGGCGATGGCGCGGCCGCGCAGCGTGCCGTAAATATGAATGGAACCGCCGGCAACAACCTCCGCACCTGAGGCAACCGAGCCGACAATGGTGATGTCGCCTTGCGGGAATGAGACGCACTGGCCCGAACGCACAGGCCAGTCGATCAAAAGGTTTGTCTCATCGGTTTCCGTATTGGTTGTGATGTCGCCCTCCGGGGCACCATCATCTTTTGGAAATTCAATGACGCTTGCCGTGCCACCGCTACGGGGTATGGGCGCCAGTCCGGGCCCCAGCCAGCAAGGATCGACACCTTCAACGCCGATAATGCGGATACTGCGGGCCTGAAGTTGGGCCAGTAGCCCGGCGACATCCGGCTTGGCCAGGGTCAACCTCGACAAGTCGAGGATCACCGGCCGGCCTGTAAAGAAGCCGGGTGAACGTTTCGACTGGGCATCCAGTTCAGAAAGCCAGTCATCAAATGGAATGTCCGGAGCCAGTACAAAGGCCATGAATGAGCGGCCATGAAACTGAAATCGCGAACCAGAATGAGCTACACCTAACACACCAACCTACACAATCTCCCCCGCCGTTAACGATTTGGAAGGGATTTCCTTAACAATTAGTTAACGACGGGAAAAATCTAAGCTATTGATAAATATGAGAATTATGCCACAATTCAGTCTGAATCCGGCCACAAACGGTATTGTATGATATTGTATATACAGCTTTGATCAACGGGGCGATTGTGACGTGTTTATCCAGACTTGCACCGACAGACGGCTGTAGTAATTGAGGCACGTGCGCGACGTATTGGCGTGTATGATCCCGGTGAAAAGAGGCAGGCCGCTGCCAGTGGCCGGTCAGCGGGGCGAAAAAGGAGGTGGGGCATGCAGAAACTTGAGATCTTTCAGTCACTGTGGGCGATGGAATTGCGTCGCCCGGACGGTGTTGAGCGCACTTTAGCCGAATCATTTGAAATGATCGCAGAGGCTGGATATCACGGCTTGGCGCTTGATCTTGTGGCCCAGCCGGATGCCAAGCGTAGCCGTGAGCTCAAGGCCCTGTACGGCAAACATGATCTGGGTTGCAGCATCACGACCTTTCCAAAGCGCATCGAAGAGTTGCGCCCGGTGCTGCACATGGCGAAGGAGTTTAACGCTGGTTTTGTGAACATAATCGGCCAGGTCATGCCGCTGTCGGTTGAGGGCATGATCCCGGTCATCAGGGCCTGGATGGCAATGGCTGAAGAAGAGGGCGTGCCGGTCCTCTTCGAAACTCATCGCAACGCCATTACCAACGACCTTTTTGCAACGCTGCTGTTGCTCGATGCCATACCGGAGTTGCAACTCTGTGCGGATCTTTCGCATTTTCTCATTGATCGGGAGTTCTGGTATCCGATCTCGCGTGAAGATGAT
>JAJFHB010000568.1 GCA_021775795.1 Hyphomicrobiales bacterium
GTCGCCGCCGGCGCGCGTCTTTCGAGACTGGCTGCTTGTGGCCACTCAGGCGCATCGTTGAAGCAATGATAAGACGTTAGACAATCAGAAGGGGACGCTGACAGAAGTGCCGCTTGTCTCGGTCGGTAACTCTCGCGTTATGTAGTTGAAAGCAGCGATGCCCCAGGCTTCCGGCGTGCCGAACTGTGCATGGCCCCCCGGATTGCATTTGGCCAGCATGTCCGTGTCGATCACACCCGGGCTCATGGGGAAGACCTTGAGGCTTTCAGGGACTTCCTGGGCCAGGGCCTTGGTGAAACCTTCGACCGCAAATTTACTTGCGCAATAGGCAGCAACGTCAGCTGAGGCATGGCGTCCCCAGCCGGAACTCAAATTGACGAGCATGCGACCTCCACCTGCGATCATGCGGGGTACAAAGGCACGGGCAACATTATAGACGCCGGTGACGTTGACGTTCATGACATGGGCAAATTCATCGGGAGGCGTAAGCCAGGCAGCCGCTGGTTCATTGATGACACCGGCGTTGGCAATGACAATGGCCGGGGAGCCGAGGCGTGTTTCTATGTCACTGGCCCAGGCGTCCACCGCCTCTGCGCTGGTGACATCGCAGGCGCTGACCAGATGTCCATCACCCAGTTCACCAGCGACTTCGGCGGCGAGGGCAGCGTTTGAGCCACAGCCGGCAACGCGGTAACCGTGGAGTGCAAACTGGGCTGCCAGATGGCGGCCAATGCCACGTGTCACACCGGTAATCGCGACAACATCATTCATGATTGTTCTCTCCTGTTCGCCACGTCTGCAAGGGCTTCTTGCCAGCGCTTTGCTTCGGCGCGGACGTTGTCCGGTGCCGTGCCGCCGATACTTGTGCGTGAGGCTACAGAATTCTCGACACTGAGGACGCTGAAAATGTCGTTGGTAATGCGCGGCTCCACCGCCTGCATTTGCGCAAGCTTAAGCTCATCAAGCATGATGCCGGTTTTTTCCGCCAACGCCACGAGCGCGCCGGTGGCGTGATGAGCATCACGAAACGGCAGGCCAAGCTCCCGTACCAGCCAGTCTGCAAGGTCGGTGGCTGTTGAAAAGCCTTCGGCGGCAGCCTCGCGCAGACGCTCCTTGTTGGGCTCCAGATCTTCGATCATGCCGGTCATGGCTGCGAGGCTCAACGACAGGGTTGAGAACGCATCGAAGGTGAGTTCCTTATCTTCCTGCATGTCTTTTGAATAGGTAAGGGGCAGGCCCTTCATCACCACAAGCAGACTGTTCAAGGCGCCGATGATGCGTCCGACTTTGCCGCGAACAAGCTCTGCTGCGTCCGGGTTGCGTTTCTGGGGCATGATGGAAGAACCGGTCGAAAAGCCATCGGAAAGCTTTGCAAAGCGGAATTGAGCGGATGCCCAGATGACGAGTTCTTCAGCCAGTCTTGAAAGATGAACAGCGCTGATGGCCGCAGCAGACAGGCACTCCAGCACAAAGTCGCGATCGGCAACCGCATCGAGGGAATTCCGAGAGGGTCCATCAAAACCAAGCTCACGCGCGGTCATCTCCCGGTCGATGGGAAACGAGGTTCCCGCCAGCGCCGCGGTGCCAAGGGGGCATTGGTTCATGCGTGCCCGCGCGTCCTTGAAGCGGTTGCGGTCGCGTTCCAGCATTTCCACGTAGGCCAGGCAATGATGTCCGAAGGTGACCGGCTGTGCGCTTTGCAGGTGAGTGAAACCCGGCATGATGGTGTCGGCGTGGGCCAGCGCCTTGTCTGCCAGCACCAACTGCAGAGCGGCGATCTGAGCCATCAGGTCATCTGCCGTGTCGCGGACATAGAGCCTGAAGTCGACGGCGACCTGGTCATTGCGCGAACGTGCCGTATGCAGGCGTCCGGCAGCCGGGCCGATAAGTTCCGTGAGGCGGGCCTCGATGTTCATGTGAATGTCTTCAAGGGCACGGGAAAAGGTGAATTCGCCCGCTTCAATTTCTGACGTGATCGTGTCTAGACCTTGAAGGATCTGTTCGGCATCCTCATCTGATATGATATCGCACTTGGCAAGCATACGGCAGTGCGCCTTTGAACCTGCAATATCCTGGGCGTAAAGCTGCTTGTCGAATTCTATGGAGGCGTTAATTTCCTCCATGATTTCATTGGGGCCGGCACCAAACCGGCCGCCCCACATTTTGTTACTCATGGTCCCTGTCCACTATCCTGGTCGCGAGGGACGCCGGAACTGAAGAGCTCATGACGCCAAAACCTCTGCAAGCTAACACGATGCGCCCCGCCGTTCTCTTTGCCTTTGCGTGCGCACTGCTGATTGCCGCCATATACGGGATTACGCCCTCTCTTAGCAATGTGGATAGCAACAGGGATGCTTATTCCATCGGCGACATGACCGCTTTTGTCTTCAAGTCGAGCCGGAATTCCGCTGACGTGGTTGATTTTACCGACGCGGAAGGTACCCCGCAGCGCCTTGCAAGCTGGCAGGGCAAAGTGGTGCTGTTGAACCTGTGGGCGACATGGTGTGGCCCCTGCCGGGAAGAAATGCCCGGGCTGGACCGGCTGCAGGGCATGCTGGGTAGTGAAGATTTTGAAGTGGTGGCGCTGAGTGTTGACCGTAAGGGACTGGAGGCATCGGCCGAGTTTCTCGAAGAAATCGGTACGCAGCATCTGGCGCTTTATGCGGATGATACAGCGAAGGCCAATTTTCAACTCCGCGCCCGGGGGCTGCCGGCCACATACCTCATTGATCGGGAAGGCGGCATTATCGGCGTGCTGGTAGGCCCGGCGCACTGGGATTCGGAAGATGCGGTGCGGCTGATCCAGGCGGCGATTGATGGTGAGATTGTCGAGCCAGAGGCGGAGTGACAAACGCGTTGAGATATTGCGGTGGGCAATTTCCATGTGTCCGCCACTCGGGCTTAGAGACAAGCTAGTCGCTGACTTGTGATCTGAGCCAGTCGAGGACACGGGTTGCCTGCGGGCTGAAGCTCGCTGCGCCCGGCCAGACAACCCAAAAACCTGCGTAGGTGTAGAATTCCTGCGCCACATTTGTCAGCAGCTTCTGGGCGATCAGGCGCTCGGTTATGTGGGCCCATCCCATGGCAATGCCTTCTCCCGCCATGGCGGCCTGAAGAACAAGGGCGTAATCATTGAAGCGCAGTCCGCCGCCGGTATCCTTGAAGGTGACGCCGTGCTGGGCGAACCAGTCACTCCAGGACGGGCGCGGGCGGAAGGGCTCATCCAGATGAATGAGTGTGCAATGCGCCAGATTTTCAAGAGAGTGGGGTGGCTCGATTGTCTCCAGGTATCCTGGGCTGGCGACAGAGTAAATGCGCTCAGGTGAGAGCAGAAAACCCTCATACCCCGGCCAATGGCCATCGCCCCTTCGGATTGCAATGGTGTCCGTTTCCTGGGCGAGTTCGATGTCCTTGTCGGTAACCTGAACACGAATGTCGATGTCAGGGTTGTTGGCGCGAAATTTCGACAGGCGCGGCACCACCCAGTAGTTCGCAAAGGCTGATGAGGTGGAAAGAGTGACGGGCCGGCCGTCACGTTCCAATGCGATGCGTTCAGCAGATCGCCAAATCTGCGTTAATCCGAAAGAGACATCATTATAAAAGCGCTCACCGGTCTCCGTGAGTTCTATCGCCCTGTGTTTGCGGAGAAAAAGCTTCGTCCCCAGGGCCTCTTCGAGCCGTCGCACGGAGTGGCTAACTGCGGGTTGCGAGACATTGAGCTCAGCAGCAGCATGGGTAAAGGAGAGGTGCCGCGCGGCGGCTTCAAAGGCGAACAGCGCGGCGGGTGATTGTATGCGGTCATAAAGCTTTCGCATGAATTCATATTATGCATTGCGCGACAATAATCAATCATCACCACGCGCACTTTTCGTCATAGACTTACTCATCATGAGAGGGCTCAAGGTCACGAGTGGACCTGGGGTCAGAAGAGAGTAAGTGCAATGGCAAGAACCTCGACACGGAGGGCACGCAGGGCAGAACGGGCAAACAGCTCAGCAAGTGCCGGGCCGGCATATGTCACCCGGCGTATCCAACATGTGGATCTCTTGAAAGAAGAGGAACTGGTCAAGCTTGAGGATCAGGCAGACTGGCTGATTGAGGAAATCGGCATCGAGTTCCGCGATGATCCGATGGCACTGCAGATCTGGAAGGAGGCCGGTGCGGAAATTGAGGGGTCAAGGGTTCGCTTGCCGCGTGGGTTGGCCCGGTCCTTGTGCAAGACGGCACCGACCGAATTCTCCCAGCACGCCCGCAATCCTGAACGCACTGTCAAGATCGGCGGTGCGCATTCTGTCTTTGCTCCGGTCTACGGCCCGCCGTTTGTGCGTTGCCTTGAGAAAGGCAGGCGCTATGGCACGATGGAGGACTTGGAACAGCTTGTGAAGCTGACCTACATGCTGCCGGCGCTGCATCATTCGGGCTTTGTAACCTGTGAGCCTTGCGATGTGCCGGTGAACAAACGTCATTTCGATATGCTCTATGCGCACATGCGCTGGTCCGACAAGCCGCACCTGGGCGCGATTACGGAAATGTCCAGAGCGGAGGACAGCGTTGAGATGGCGCGCCTTCTGCACGGCTCTGAATTTGTCGATCAGAACTGTGTCATCATGGGCAACGTCAATACCAACTCACCACTCATGGTCGACAAGGTTGTGACGCAGACAATTCGTGTCTATTGCGGCGCCGGCCAGGGCATTGTGGTTGTGCCCTTCATTCTGAGCGGTGCCATGGGGCCGGTATCAACAGCCGCTTCCCTGGCGCAGGCGCTTGCAGAGGCGATGATGTGTTGTGCCTTCTCACAGCTTGTACGGCCCGGTGCGCCGTTTGTGCTTGGCAACTTTTTGTCTTCCATGAGCCTGAAGACCGGAGCACCCACATTCGGCATGCCGGAACCGGTACTCTCAAACTATGTCATCGGCCAGTTGGCCCGCCGCCTCGGTGTGCCCCTGCGCTGCGGCGGCGCGCTGACGGCTTCCAAACTGCCGGACGCTCAGTCATCTGCAGAGAGTACGGACAGTATGCATTCGACGGCGATGGCAGGTGCTCACTTCATTCTTCATTCGGCAGGATGGTTGGAGGGCGGGCTGGTGACCTCTTATGAAAAACTGATCCTCGATGCGGACCGGCTTGGCGCCTATCAGGTCCTGCTTTCGGGGCTGACCCTGGACGATAATGCGCTGGCGCGCGATGCCTACCGCGAAGTGGAGCCGGCCGGTCATTTCCTTGGGTGCGCCCATACGATGGCCAACTACGAGACCGCCTTTTACGACGCCACAATGTCAAATTCGGACAGTTGTGAACAATGGCAGGAAGACGGTTCCAAAGATGCTGCCGTGCGGGCCAACGAGCGTTGGCGCACAATGCTTGAGCAATATGTTCCCCCGGAAATCGACCCAGGTGTTGATGAAGCGCTCAGGGATTATGTGTCCCGGCGCAAGGCCTCGATGGATGATGCCTGGTACTAGGCCGTTAACGTAGCGTCCAGCGGACGTCGCTCCTGATCACCCTCGACACATCCTTTGCGGCATTGCGCTGTTTTGACGCCAGTGCTTTGCCCGTGAGGCGTTGTTAGCGTTCCGAATGTTTGAGCAGTGCCGCAAATAAGCGGGGCATGAGAGACCGCCCGACTGGATGCTGCAAACAAGGAGGAGGGGTAAAGTGAAAGATAACGACAGCATTCTTGCTGCATTGCGCGCTTCCGTCGATGAGGAATTTGCGGCCTCACGGCCAATGCCTGGTGAAGTGTATCATTCGGATGCTTTTGCGGATCTTGAGCGGCAGCGCATCTTTCGAAGCGAGTGGATATGCC
>JAJFHB010000569.1 GCA_021775795.1 Hyphomicrobiales bacterium
GAAATCATTGTTACCCTGGGCGCACAGAATGCACTCTATCTCATTGCCAGCCTTCTGATCGCACCGGAAACGACGGTGGCGGTCGAAGAGCCTGGCTTTCCAGACGTTCGCAATAACTGCATGTTGAGAACACGCCGCATCCATCATGTGCCGGTCGATCAGTTTGGCATGCAGGTAACCGGTGTTGTCGATGAGTGCGATCTGGTCTTTCTGACGCCATCGCATCACTTCCCTACTACGGTCACCATGCCGATAGAGCGCCGACAGGAGTTGTTGCGCCGCGCGTCAGATAATGACTTCATCATTGTCGAAGATGATTATGAGTTTGAAACAAACTACGTGGGCGAGCCCTGCCCTGCCCTCAAATCCCTGGATGAGGCAGGCCGCGTTGTTTACATCGGCAGTCTCTCCAAGTCCCTGTTCCCCGGTCTACGGCTCGGTTTCATGGTGGGCCCCAGCGAACTGATCGAAGAAGCCCGGGCATTGCGCCGCCTTATGGTTCGTCATGCCCCCAATAACAATCAGCGCACTGCAGCGCTGTTTCTGCAGCTTGGTCATCACGACGCCCTGATCAACCGAATGCACCGGGCCTATCGCAAGCGATGGGAGGTGATGGGAGCCGCATTGGATCAGCATTTTCCCGATTCCAGCCAGATTCCCAGTTTTGGCGGCACGTCCTTCTGGGTGAAGGGACCTGACAAACTGGACGCGGACCGACTGACCGCCACTGCTGCAGAGCAAAGTGTCCTGATTGAACCGGGCCGCGTGCTCTTCGGTCAGCCCAATCCACCGAAAAATTTCTTCCGCCTCGGATTCTCGTCAATTCATGAGGACCGCATTGAGCCGGGCATCGAACGATTGGCAAAGCTGGTCAAAGAGCAGACCGGCTGAACAAGCTCGCAGCGGCGCCGCACTGTTGCTTCGATTGACAGTATCTACGCCGCTGTTCTAGCCTTATGCAACCATGACGGGGGCAAGGCTTATGGTACACCAATTACGTCGTATGCTGACTGTTTTCATACTCAGTTGTTTGACCGCAGCCTGCGCCGCAACGGCGGATGGACCCGCATTCGAACCCTTGTCGACATCGTCAGGCGGCGGGGTAATATATGTGTATGCGCTTGATGGATTTGGCGGCTACGGTGAATCTCCAATTATACTTGTCGATGGAGAAGAGGTCGGCCGGCTTGAAGAAACAGGATACATCGCTGTGCCAGCAAGCACTGGTACTCATACTGTCGCAATGCGGGCGGTGCTCGCGTCAATCCCCTTTCCAAGCCATGAATACGAGGTGACCCTTAGTGGCGGTGGAAGCGCATACTTTCGCATCGTCCGCAAGTATGATGGCAGCGGTTATTCCGGCGGCGCCGTTTATGCGATCTACGTGAATGATTTCCACCCGGTATCCGACAGTGTGGGGCGCGCTGAAATAGCACAAACGAGGCAGAGCGGTTCGGCAAACTGAACATGCCGTCGTCATATCCCGGGACTGCCTCACCAAAGCGGCAAAATGCAATGCAAAGCGCGTTGAAGGTTGGTTGCGGACAACATTGCAAATGAATTGTGATGGCTCACAAACAAGGGGTACTTCTGGAGGAATGAAATCCGCCAAACTGGATCTATCTATGGTCCAGCAAAATGCCTAACTTGCGCCACGTCGCGGGGAACGAAAATCGTCTAGCCCTTTCGGGCTGATGCCCGTTCTGCCATAAGACAGTTCTTTCACGACTTCAGATTGTGCAGGCGAAAGCCCATGACCCACATGACGCCGAGTGAGGCCTTTGTCGAAACGCCCATAAAGCAGGAAGTTACCGAAATTGCCCGGTACATGGGTGCTGAAGGGCAGACCAATTCCAACCTTGGTGACGTTGGCGAGGCCCTTGAAAAAGCCTGCGATACGCTGAAAGCCGGCAAGGCGACGGGGCTCGAAGTAGAGATGACACAGGCCTGGGGGATCCGGTCCGGCGTGACGCCCTCAAGTATCCCCAGCGCATGCAAGAGTAGTATCAGCACACGAACGTCGATGGCTAAACTCAACGTAAAGAGCTAGCTGAAATGCCGGCTTTACCCTTCGATCTCGGGCCAGGGGCGTTCACGCTTCTAGCCCTTGGCGTTATGGTTGCATCATTTGCCCGGGGATATTCGGGCTTTGGGTTTTCGGCCCTGGTGGTGGCAACCGGATCGCTGGTTACGCACCCTATGAATGTGGTGCCACTTGCAATTTTTATGGAAGTGGTAGCGAGCGTTCTGCAAGCCAAGTCTGTATGGCGAGACATCGATTTCAAACGCGCCGGCATTTTGATTGCCGGGGCGCTCCTGGGCAATCCGCTTGGCATCTATCTTTTGACACATGCCAGTCCGGACATGCTGCGGCTCGCCATCTCTTTGGGAGTGCTGTCAGCCAGCGTTATCCTCCTCACCGGCTGGCACATGAAACGCCCGCTTGGGCCAACAGAAACAGCAACGCTTGGTTTTGCAGCGGGAATTGCAAATGGCGCAACGGCGCTTGGGGGGCTTCCCATTGCGTTGCTGTTTGTTGCCGGTCGTGAAAACCCGGCGACGGCGCGGGCGATACTCATTGCCTACTTCTTTTTCACAGATGCCTATGCGGGCACCATCATGGCAACTCAGGGTGTACTCAACGGCGCCACATTATACGCCGCACTCTGGGCGACCCCGGTTTTGCTGATAGGGCTGTGGCTCGGCGGCCGCTCCTTCAAAATCACGAC
>JAJFHB010000570.1 GCA_021775795.1 Hyphomicrobiales bacterium
CTTGCAGTAATGTGGCAACGCCAATTCTCAAAGGCTGGTGGTTCCCCGCCAAACGGACAGAGACAAGTTCGTGACCATCAAGCGTGATTGAACTGCGTGGGCGAACATTGGCAATCGAAAAGCCGTAACCGCTGGCCACCATGGATCGTACAACTTCCTGATTGGACGATCGTGCATAAACATTCGCAACCTGGCCTTCGTTCTGGAAAAGGGAAAAGAAATACTGCCGGCTGTAGGGCAGATCCAGCAGGATCATCGGCTGGCCCTCGAGCTCTGCGAGCTTGATCGACTTTCGCTTCGCCAGAGGATGATCACACGCCAGAAGGATTTGCGCAGGCAGGCTGGCCAATGGCTCAAACTTCACATCGTCAGGAAAGTCCAGATCGTAGGATATCGCGGCATCGATTTCGACCCGGCGCAACGCAGAAAGCAACTGTTCGTGCGTACCTTCGGTAATCTCCAGATTGACACCGGTGTGTTTCCCGGTGAATGCGTGGCCCAGTTCAGGTGTAATCATCGGCGCAAGCGTCACCATGCATCCAATCGCAAGACGCCCTCGAACTTCACTGCGCATCTCGCCGGCTAGAACGTGCAGCCCTTCCGCCTGCCTGAGCAAAAGCCTGGCCTCGCGCTGCATCCGCCTCCCGGATGATGTCAGCGCCAGCCCCTGGGCGTGGTGCCGTACAAACAATTGAATCTGCAACTCCCGTTCCAGGTGTGAGATCGCAGAAGAGATAGACGGTTGCGATATGTTGATACGTTCCGACGCCAGTTTGATGCTGCCTGTCTCGGCTGCAGCAACAAAGTATTGCAGGTGTTTGAGAGTGAATCGCATGACAATATCTTACACGGTCAGGCCACATCGCGAATGGGCCGCACTGCCACCGGTTGACCCGGCAATAAAATGGCAGTTGCTCGATTCAATTGCCGCCAGCGGCCCGCTACGACCCTTCTGCTTCACTCTCTCCAGGGCCGCGATACTCCTGATACTTGCGTTGCGTGGAGATGTGATCGGCCACATGTTTGGCGTCATGCCAGACGCCCCAGATAAACGAAGAGCCCCGGCGCGATTGCCATGGCAGACCCAGAAAATAGACACCGGGCTCTGCTGAAACACCGCGCTGGTGCTGCGGCCTGCCGTTTTCATCGAACGCGTTCACATTCAACCAGCTGTAATCAACAGTGAAGCCTGTTGCCCAGATAATCGAGGTAATGCCGACGTCTGCCAGGTCTAACTCAAGAATGGGATTGGTTGCACAGTCCGGATCCGGCTCAAGAGGACGGGCTTCAGGCTCTTCTGGAAGGTCGAGGCCGTTCCGGGCAATGTAGGCATCAGCTTCATCCAGCAACGACAGGTAGTTGGCATCCCCTCGTTCAATGTTGCCCAAAAGATCCGCTTCAAAACTCACTTTGCCGTCCTGATAAGACTTCGTCCGGCCAACGAGCTTCATTCCCTGCCCCGCAAGCCTCCTGAAATCAATCGTATGACCGCCATGGGCACCGCTCACCGAGATCGTCACATGTTCCGTGCCCGGATCCAGGGCCTCGGCGTCCCATTTACCCAAAACCCCCAGCCACCAGACGAAATCGCGGCCACGATAGGCGCGCGGCGGACGGTCATGCGGGCCGACCGACAGGTAAACACACTTTCCCGAACGCAGGAGTTCATCCGCAATCTGCACCCCTGATGACCCCGCCCCGACCACCAGAACCGCGCCTTGAGGTAACTGATCAGGATTGCGGTATTCATTGGAATGGATCTGTGTGACCTCGGCGCCTTCAGGCACAACGGGGGGGATAACCGGGCGTTGGAACGGCCCTGTTGCCGCCACCACGCTGTTAGCCTCAATCACGCCTTCCGAGGTTTCGACCCGGAAGCCGGGCCGGTCAGAGTGCCTTTGCACATGCTTCACCTCCACGCCGCAGCGGATGGGGGCATTGATCTGTTCCGCATAAGCGACAAAATAGTCCGCAACCTTTTCCTTGCTAACAAAGGCATCGGGGTCGGCATCAGGAAACTCCATGCCCGGAAAGCGGTCGTGCCAGGCCGGACCGTTGGCAACCAGTGAGTCCCATCTTCCCGTACGCCAGCGCTCAGCAATCCGATGCCGTTCCAGAACCAGGTGATGCACGCCGTTGTTGCTCAGGTGTTCGCTCATGGCGACGCCGGCCTGGCCGCCACCAACAACAAGCGTGTCGACTTTCTCAATGGGCATTTCCGCTTCCTTTTATGGCATTCTGAGTTTCTCAACATGCGCAGCGAACTGCACCAACCGACGATCCACCGGAGTTTGCCAAAGAAATCTGAATTCCTAAAATATTAATTTTGAAGGCAGTGCATCGGAATTAGTGAACCAGGCTACTACCGCAATGTCATCGACAGCCAAGTGAAACCGCGGCGAAAACGTCGACCTGTCACCTGGAGACAACAGTGCTCAATTGCGGCTGTTTGAGTTCAACGAGAAGCGTTGCTTCAAACCGGCTTCTTCAGACAATTCTCTCTGTCAGGCCCTGGATCGCAACTCTTCTCCCCGCCTCAGAACTGGCTGTAGTCGATGGGCTGATGCCGGTCGAGATCCCGGGCTACGGGCGGCATCGGGTACTTGAGACCGGTGGCACAATTGTACAGCACCACCTGATCGTCAGTACTGACCTGCCCTGATGCGAGTGCCTGTTCGTACGCCGTAAAGGTTGCAGCCCCTTCGGGGCACAACAGAAATCCCTCTTCCCGAGAGACGCGATTGCGCGCTTCCTCGATTGCGTCATCGTCCACAGCAATGGCAAAGCCGCCACTCTCACGCACTGCCCGGATGATAAGGAAGTCACCAACGGCAACAGGAACCCTGATCCCTGCAGCGAATGTGTGGGCGTTTTCCCACAAAGGTGCATGTTCTTCACCCGCCTCCCAGGCCCGCACGATGGGTGCACAGCCTGTGGCCTGCACCGCAACCATTCGTGGCCGCTTTGAACCGATCCAGCCGATACGCTCAAGCTCGTCGAAAGCCTTCCACATGCCGATAAGGCCCGTGCCACCACCAGTCGGATAAAAGATCACATCAGGCACTTCCCATCCAAGTTGTTCGGCAAGCTCGATACCCATCGTTTTCTTGCCTTCGATCCGGTAGGGCTCCTTCAGAGTAGACAGGTCAAACCACCCGGTGGCCTCCTTGCCCTCGCCTACAATCTTGCCGCAATCGTTGATGAGGCCGTTGACCCGATAGACAGTCCCGCCCTGTAGCTCGATCTCACGGACGTTCACATCAGGTGTGTCCTCCGGGCAAAAGATGGTTGCCCGCATACCGGCACGCGAGGCGTAGGCCGCCATTGCAGCACCCGCATTACCGTTCGTGGGCATGGCAAGGTGGTCGAGCCCCAGTTCCTTGGCCATAGACACCGCAAGTGCCAGGCCCCGCGCCTTGAACGAACCTGTTGGAAGCCGCCCTTCATCTTTCACGATCACCCGGTCGCGCTTCGCGCCCAGACGATTTAGCGGTACGAGCGGAGTGGTGACTTCACCAAGGTCAACGACATTTTCCGTACGCCGCACCGGCAGAAACTCGCGATAGCGCCAGAAACCTCCATCGCGTTGCGCAAGCATGTCCTTGTCGACAGACTTTGAGAGTGCCTCAAGGTCATAACGCACCAGCAGCGGCCTCCCCAAAGGCGAGAGACCGTGCAGCGTGTCCGGCTCGAACCGCTCACCGCTCATTGAGCATTCAAGATGGCTGACGAAGGTGGGGAACTCCTGTCCCGAATTTATTGTCATCACAGTGGTATTCTCGGTTGCTAGTGTTCATGAAAAATTGCAATTGCCGGTGCTCTCCACCCTTAGTCTGGAGGCGGGCCGGTTGAGGCGCGCACAATCAGTTTCGTTTCAAGCGGCCGAGGTTCTGCGACTTCCTCACCGGTTAAGCGGGCAAGCAGATAGTGTGCTGCATTGCGGCCCATTTCAATGCGCGGCGTTTGCACTGTAGTCAAAGACGGCCTGAGTTGCGCCGCCAGCCACATATCATCAAAGCCGGCAATCGACATTTGCTCAGGCACGGGGAGCCCCATGTCATGGGCTTCGAAAATGGCGCCATAGGCAAGCGGCTCGGAACCACAGATGAGTGCTGTTGGTGGATTATCGCGTGCCATCAGCAATCTAAAGGCATCACGGCCGGCTTCAGCCTCAAATGGTCGCTCAAAAACAAAATCCGGTTCAAGTTCCAGCCCTCGCGCCTGAAGCTCATTGCGAACACCTTCAAGGCGCGCAACAGCGCGATCGTTGGTCGCTGTTTGGCCGGAAAAGACCGCAAACCGGCGATGGCCCAGATCACACAGGTAAGAGGCTAGATGCGTTGCCGCTGCGCAATTGTCAAAGCCTATGCAGGGGTGGCCACCAGATGCTTCTGATATCCATGTCAGCACGTAAGGTGTGCCCGTGTTCGCAATAAGCCGGTATACGTCTGCCGCCCGGCCGTTACCAACAAGCAGCAGACCTTCAACGCCGCTTTCAAGAAGATTTCGGATGTGAAAACGCTCACGTTCGGGATCGTATCCTGACGCCGCAACAACCACGGTATACCCCGCGTCCGCCACCTCATTCTGGAAGGCTTCGAGCGCCCCCCCGAACAGTGCGCTGTCAAGCGACGGAAACACGGCACCGAGCATACGCGTGTGTCGCGAGGCAAGCGCCCGCGCGGCCCCATGAGGCACATAGTTGAGTGTTTCGACAGCCTCCCGAATACGGGTGCGCTTTTCGGTTCGTACACTTTGCGGATTGTTGAGGCAGCGCGAAACTGTCGCCGGCGAAACACCCGCAGCAGCTGCGACGTCGTCGAGCGTCACTGCACCGGGGCGGACAGATTTGACAGCGCTTTCAGATCTACGGATGCTCATGCCAGAACACTTCTACTCTGTTGCGCCAACGATTATCCACCATCTTGCGCCCAGCGTGAAAATTTCAGTTGTATTGTTGACTCTGTTATCGCGAGCATGCTTTCATTTTTTGAAAGCGCTTTCAAGACGAAATTTCTGATCAGACATACGGGGTGAGACGTGGCGGAGGAATATCTTAAGAAGGCAACGAAAGCACCCGCGGCAGCCGATGACGGGATCCGCACGAAGGTCGCAGGGCTGCTTGCAGAACTGGAGCGCGGTGGCGAAGACGCGGCGCGCAGCATTGCATCCCGGCTTGATGGCTGGGAAGGCGACATTGTCGTTCCCGGAGAATGGTTCGACGACGCGGACGTGAGCCTTTCAGAAACCGTGAAAGACGATTTGCGTTTCGCTCATGCACGGGTGCGTGACTTTGCGGAACGCCAACGAGATTCTCAGCAGGAATTCGAAGTTGAGTTGATCAAGGGCCTGCATACCGGTCAGCGGCTTGTTCCTGTGCAGACCGCAGGTTGCTACGTGCCCGGCGGCCGCTACGCACATGCGGCTTCCGCCATAATGAGCGTGTGCACCGCACGTGTTGCCCGCGTCGACAATATTATTGCCGCCTCTCCTGCCAAAGGCGATTCCCGCATCCATCCGGCAATCCTTTATGCCTTGAAACTGTCGGGCGCTGATCAGGTTCTTGCCCTTGGCGGTGTGCAGGGTGTTGCATCACTTGCACACGGCTATTTCAGTGGCCATGCAGCTGACGTCATCGTCGGCCCTGGCAACGCCTACGTGGCAGAAGCCAAAAGACTACTCTTCGGCAAGGTCGGGATTGACGTTATCGCCGGACCAACAGAATCGATGATCGCAGCCGATGACAGCGCAGATGCAAAAGTGGTCGCCGCAGACCTTCTCGGCCAGGCCGAGCATGGACCGGATTCACCGGTCTGGCTTGTCACCACCTCGCGCGCTCTTGGCGAGGCTGTGATTGAGCTGATGCCCGGCCTTGCTGAAAAGCTGCCTCCCCTTGCCCGCGCTTCAGCAAAAATGGCCTGGGCGGATTTCGGCGAAGTTGTTCTGACATCAACGCGCGAAGAAATGTGCGCCGTGTGTGACCGCTACGCACCTGAACATCTGCAGGTGCAGGCACGTGACCTCGATTGGTGGCTTGGAAATCTTCGCAACTACGGATCGCTTTTTCTCGGAGAAGAAACCACAGTCGCTTTCGGTGACAAATGTTCAGGCCCCAACCACATCCTGCCAACCAGGGGCGCAGGTCGTTATTCAGGCGGCCTGAATGTCGGCAAGTTTGTGAAGGTGCTTACCTATCAACGCATGACGCGCGAAGCGACGCGCAACATAGCACCGGTGGCGGCGCGCATATCAAGGCTTGAAGGCATGGAGGGTCATGCCCTCACGAGTGATGTCAGGCTGGCGAAATACTTCCCCGGTGACGATTTCATGCTGAAACCTGATGAAGGAACTTCGTGATGGATGCATCCGCCACACCTCCTGACAACAGGTCACGGTTTGCCGGTGACCTGAGTGCGCCTGAACCGATCCCGGAAGCCGGCATTGATGTCGCTGTGGGCCTCATGCGCGATGGCAGATTGTTCCGCTCTGGGGAAGACCGCAACAGTTTGCCTGAAGCAGCCGTGCTCGAAGAAGAGTTTGCCGCCTACATGGGCATGAAATACTGCGTCGGCGTCAATTCCTGCGGTTGCTCGCTGTTTGTGGCGTTGAAGGCAGCAGGCGTCGAACATGGCGATAAAATACTGATCAACGCCTTCACTCTTGCCCCGGTACCGGGCGCTGTTGCCCATGCTGGTGGGGAAGCTGTTCTCGTCGACATTACCGAACGTTTTGTCATCGATGTTGATGATCTCGACCGCAAGGCTGCTGCCAGCGGTGCGCGTTATCTGCTGCTCTCCTACATGCGCGGCCATATTCCCGATATGGATGCGGTGATGGAAGTATGCCGGCGCCACAAACTCATCGTTATTGAGGATTGCGCCCATACCATGGGTGGCAGCTGGAACGGGCATCTCACCGGAACATTCGGTGATGTCGGATGTTTTTCATGCCAGACCTTCAAGCACGTAAATTCTGGTGAGGGCGGCCTCATCGTTACAAACAACGAAGATATCGCCGCCCGCATGGTGCTGCTGTCGGGCAGCTACATGCTTTATGCCCAGCATCGCGCTCGCCCCGGTCTTGAAGTGTTTGAACGGCACAAATACGACACGCCGAATTGCTCCATGCGAATGTCTAACCTGGTCGCCGCGATCCTGCGCCCACAGATCAAGCTCATCGATGAGCGGGCGCAGAAGTGGCGTGAAATCTACACCCTGTTCTCACAACACATGAGCGATGTCCGCCACATTCAAATGCCGGAGCGACCCGAGCGTGAAGGGTTCGTACCAAGCTCACTGCAGTTTATGCTTACCGGTCTTAACGAAGAGCAGATCGAGAAATTTCTGGCCACAGCCGATGAAAACGGTGTCCACGTCAAGTGGTTCGGAGTGAAGGATCCGGTGGGCTTCACCAGCCGGCACGAGCATTGGCGCTACCTGGGAGAGGCCGGCGAGGTACCGCACGCCGACCGCATTCTGCGCGGACTGTGTGACATCAGATTGCCGCTCTGGCTGACACCGGATGATTGCGAAACCGTGTCTCGGGTGTTGAAGGAAGCAGTCACAGAAGCCGTTGAGCCCAGCTAGGGCGCCCTCTCCGATGCACACGGCAGCGGTGTGAGACATGTTTGTCGCTCTATTGGCGCATCCAGCAAAGACGCAACCGCCCGGCTAGAGGATCCAGCCGGGCGGTTGGTGTTTGAGATGCCGGGATCAGCTTGTCACTTGCGGCCGCATGTCCGCAGGATCAATGCCGGCAATAACCACCGGCGTCTTCATGGCATCGCGCCGGAACGGTTCGCCGAGTTCCTGATTGAGAATCACTTCGATGAACGTGGTGACGCCGTCATTCTGCTCTTTGCAGGACAGCTCAAGCGCATCCTTTAGCTCAGCCTGCGTTGTGACCGCCACGCCCTTCAGGCCGCAACCCTCCGCCACGCGTGCGTAGCTGAGGTTGGGATCAAGTTCGGTGCCGACAAAATTGTCATGATACCAAAGCGTCGTGTTGCGCTTTTCCGCACCCCACTGATAGTTGCGGAAGATCACCATGGTCACCGCCGGCCATTCGTCACGGCCGATTGAGCTCATTTCGTTCATGGAAATGCCAAAGGCACCATCGCCCGCAAAGCCCACAACCGGGACATCCGGATTGCCGATTTTAGCGCCGATGATTGCCGGGAAACCGTAGCCGCAGGGGCCGAACAGGCCGGGTGCGAGATACTTCCGTCCCTCTTCGAATGTGGGATAGGCGTTACCAATGGCGCAGTTGTTGCCGATGTCGGACGAGATGATGGCGTTTTGCGGCAGACCGTCCTGAATGGCACGCCAGGCCATGCGCGGGCTCATCCGGTCCGTGTCGCGGGCGCGGGCGCGTTCGTTCCAGGTGGTACCCGGATCGTCGTCTTCGTGATCCATGGAAGCGAGCGCCTGACGCCAGGCCGACTTCGTCTGGTGGATGAGGTTTTCACGCTCCGAGCGGCCTTCGTCACCCGCCGACGAGGAGAGCCTGGCGAGGAGCTGTTCTGCAACCTGCTTGGCATCGCCTTCGATGCCCACGGCCACCTTTTTCGTCAACCCGATACGGTCTGCGTTGATGTCGACCTGGATGATCTTGGCATCCTTTGGCCAGTAGTCGATGCCATAGCCCGGCAGGGTCGAGAACGGATTGAGCCGCGTGCCCAGGGCCAGCACGACATCTGCCTTGGCGATCAATTCCATACCCGCCTTGGAGCCATTATAGCCAAGCGGTCCGCAAGAAAGCGGGTGGCTGCCCGGAAACGCATCATTGTGCTGGTAGTTGCAGCACACAGGCGCGCTCAGACGTTCCGCCAGTGCCATGGAAGCTTCGATGGCACTGCCGAGCACAACACCGGCCCCATTGAGCATGACCGGGAACTTGGCATTGGACAGAAGCTCCGCCGCTTCTGCAATCGCTTTTGGGCCGCCGGCCGGACGCTCGAAGCGCACCACTTGCGGCAGCTCGATATCGATCACTTGCGTCCAGAAATCGCGCGGAATGTTCATTTGCGCGGGTGCAGAGCCGCGCCACGCCTTCATGATCACCCGGTTCAGCACTTCTGCGACACGGCTCGCATCGCGAAGCTCTTCCTGATAGCAAACCATGTCCTTGAACAGGTTCATCTGTTCGACTTCCTGAAAGCCCCCCTGCCCGATGGTTTTATTGGCCGCCTGCGGCGAGACCAGCAACATCGGCGTGTGGTTCCAATAAGCGGTTTTGATCGGCGTCACAAAGCCCGTCACGCCAGGGCCGTTCTGAGCGATGGCCATGGCCATCTTGCCGGTTGTGCGCGTGAAGCCATCGGCGATGAGGGCGGCGTTCGTTTCATGCGCGCAGTCCCAAAATGTGATCCCTGCCGTTGGGAACAGATCCGACACGGGCATCATGGCAGAGCCGATGATCCCAAATGCATGCTCGATGCCGTGCATTTGCAGAACTTTGACGAAGGCTTCTTCAGTGGTCATTTTCATCGGGCATGTTCCTTTTGTATTCAGTGACGGTATTTTCAGAATTATTCATCTTTGAGGTAGTACCAGACGTACATGAACTGCTGGCCCAGACGCCGACAGGACACCCTGGCTCAGCAAGTGGGACGTAAAGATCGGCAGATCGAGGCCCTCGGACCTGCCGGCCACCATTTGTGCCATGCGGCGTCCAACCTGCGCCGAATAGGTAACGCCATTGCCGCCGTAGCCCATGGCGTAGAATGTTTCTTGATCAGGATCGGGCAGATAGACGCGGAGCATCAGAATAAACTTCACATAGAGCAATTACTGGTATTGCGATACATCCAGTTGAGCCATTACCAATGGTCCAGATCGGCTCCCGCTTCGTGCATTCCTGCGGAGAAAATAGAAGATGGCGTCGTCCGGATTGCCGTCTCGCTTCGCGCTGAACCGATCGAATGCTGACTTCAATCCGCAACGTTTACGCGGACAAAACCGTGACCAACGCCGTATGAGCTCAGAAACTCTGATTTGCCCCAGGCAAGGCGCCGCGCGCCGGCGGTTCAGTAGGCACATCCACCCTTCGACCTATCCCATACCGCGCCAGGGAATGGTTTTCTTGATGACCCATCGCATGATCATATCGAAGACCAGGCCGAGCACGCCCATGATGAGGATTGTCACCCAGATCAATTCGTAATCGGACACAGTCCGGGCGATGTTCTCGATGAAGCCGACGCCGGTGGTTCCCGCAAGCATCTCGGCCGCCACGAGGGTGCCCCAGCAGACGCCGACAGCGATACGGATGCCAGTGAGAATTTCGGGCAGCGCATTCGGCAATATGACGTTCCACATGATCTGCCTGTCCGAGGCGCCAAGAGAGTGCGATGCGCGGATTTTCGTAAGCTGCACGCCGGAGGCACCGGTGCGCGCCGAGATTACCATGATGGCGAAGGCGACCATAAACAGAAGGAAAATCTTGCCGTCATCCTGAATGCCGAAGATCGTCAGGATCAACGGTGCCCACGCCAGTGGCGGCACCGGACGATAGAGCTCGATAAGCGGATCGAAGAACGATTTGAAGAAGCGCGACACGCCCATGAACAGCCCAAGCGGCACGCCCAAAAAGATGCCCAGCCCAAGGGCGACAAGCACGCGGAAAAGGGAGTCCCAGATATGACCGTCCAGCATCGGGATGTGGCCGAGCGAGACCTCGCCTTGCGCAAAGGCAAGAAGTTTGTCCTTGAAATTGGGCGTGATCGTCCCGTCGTCCCCGTGGCTTGCAAATTCGCCAGGCCAGGCGTCAGCGATCCAGTCAGGAACAAAGAACGCAACCACGTCCGCCACGGGAAGCCAGTCCCACCACAAAAGCGGGAAACCCCGATAGCCCCCGCCATTTTCAAGATCAGGGTTCGCCAGGCGCATGAATGTGGCGACCACATCGGTGGGTTTGGGTAACCAGCGGGCTGAACCCTGTTCGGTGCACTGGGTTCTCGACTTGACGATGCCAGGGCCCGGGAAGAACACCGCATCAGCAAACCTCAAGCCACCCTGTGCGCTGTTTGCAGACGCATCCAGGTTGGCGATCGCGGTGTTCACGTCCGCCAGAGCGGCGGCTGGGAAGATGAGGCCATCGTCCAGGCGCTTGAAAATCCGTTCAACCGCCTTGACATAATCCTCGCGCTCAGCGCTTACCTGCTCGTCAAATGCACCGGTTTCATTGGTTTCCTTCAGAGCGTCGATTTGCTCTTTTATGTCGGCAATGAGGCGGTCGTTTTCCGGCACATGATTGCGGATCCTGTTGAACTCCGCAGCGATCTCTGCCGCCTCCACAGAGGCCGTATCAAACAACATGCCTCTGGCGGTTACGGGCAGGATCGGGATTTCGGCAAATGTCGTGCCCCATGCGGGCTGCGCCAGGGCTTCCTCACCCGGGGTCAGATCGCCCGGACCTGCATCAATGAAGGCGCTGAGTTCATTCAGCCTTTCGACCAAGCCCACAAGCTCATCCCTGGACTGCTGATCCATGTCTGACGGGTTGGAGGAATTGGCGATCAACGCCCCAATCCGTCTGATCAGATCCTCAAGTTCAGTTTTCTCTGCCTCGGTAAAAACCGTGCCTGCCAGTCGGCTTTGCAGATCGTCCAGCTGGGCTGTGTTGCGTGACGCCAGGAGTGTTGATTTGTAATAACGTGAACCGATGGGCAAGGCCGCCTTGATCGGTGACACCGCTTCTTCAAGCTTCGCGATCTGGCACATCTCATTGGCGGCATTCGGGAAGTAAGCTCTTCCCGTTCCCCATGAAAAGTAAAACCAGACCAGCATCAGCGCGGACACGCCGCACACCGACCAGTACCACCCGCCCCGGGTCCTGACCGGATCGCCAAAAACCTCGTCAGTGGCCGTCAGTCTGGCCTGTTTCCTGCCGACGACGATGGACCAGACAAATGCACCGAGGAAGAGAATGATCAACACTGCGGCCACAGAGGCTCGGTTGTCGGAAAGCCACTCAAACACGGCCCATGATCTCCTCTTCCATGTTCCAGATCATGGTCAGGATCTCTTCGCGCACTTCCGAGAAATAGGGGTCGTGCTTGATTTCGCGAAGCGATTCCTTGAGACCACGTTCAGCAAAGGGCAGGTTGTATTCCTTGTGCACACGGCCTGGACGCGGCGCCATAACAAACAGCCGTTCGCCGAGCAGCAATGCTTCCTCCACGGAATGGGTGATGATCATGATCGTCTTGCCGGTCTCTTTCCAGAGCTCCAGCACCAGCGATTGCATTTTTTCCCGTGTGAGTGCATCGAGTGCGCCCAACGGTTCATCCATCAGGATTACTTCCGGGTCGTTGATCAGGCAGCGCGCCAGAGCGACGCGTTGCTGCATTCCGCCGGAAAGCTGATAGGTCGGTGTCTCTCCGAACCCCTGCAGGCCGACAATGTCCAGCCATTTTTCGACCAGCTTTTCATTTTCGGCAGAGTCGTTTTTCTTCATCCGCAGACCGAAGTCCACGTTTCTGGAAACGGGTAGCCATTCAAACAATGCCCCTTGCTGGAACACCATTCCGCGCTCGACGCCGGGTGCATCGATTAGTTTGTCGCCCAGTCTTGCGGCGCCGCTGGTGGCATTTATGAAGCCGGCCATGACGTTCAATAACGTGGTTTTGCCACAGCCCGACGGTCCGAGGACGGACAGGAGCTCGCCCTTTTTCAAGGTGAAATTGATGTCCTTCAATGCCTCAACCGCCGCACCGGTCTGCGGGTTGGTGAAGGTCATGTTCAAGTGTTCACAAACCAGATCCGCCATCGCCAGGTTCGAACCTCAGTTGTTGCCGAAAAACCCACTGCCTGTGGGCATCATCCCCCAAGGCAGGCCTTTATCAAAGTGCAAACTTCAAAGGCGAGCGCAATGAAGCTTAATCTTCAAAGACAGGCGTAACCATGTGAAAGAGGGAGCCGCAACGGGCTCCCTCCCGATCTTTTTTGGATCGCCCTTCTTACTCCAGAAAGGACCCATCGATTGTCTTCGCAATCATCGCCCCATCAGAATCGCCCTGGAACACCAGACCAAGCGAGGCGGCTGCCTGCGCGGCAACTCCGTCAGCGGAGAAGTAGTTTGCAATCTGTTCGGCGGCAGAAGGCATGATGAAGCCGGAAACCTGAGCTTTGGTTGTCTCGAGCTCCATACCGGCCGCGGTAGCGACGATCTGGAATTCGGCATCCGTTCCGCCCCAGGAGCTGTTTGCTTCTTCGGTTGCTTCAAGGAAAGCCCTAACGAGTTCCGGGCTTTCGGTTGCAAATTTTTCAGTGACCGAAATCACGTCAAAGGAACCGATGCCGGCTTCGACTTTTTGCTCGCTCGACATGATTGCCGTGCCAACTTCAGACGCTGCCGCGGAAGCAACACCGCCAAAGACGCAGGCCATGTCAACCGCGCCGTCAGCCAGGGACTTCGCGCCGTCGGGCGGAGCCTGGTCAACGATGTTCATGGTTGAGATGTCGACACCATAGTGGGTCATGTAGCTGCGGAAGGCGAAGTCGGCCATTGTGTTCAAAGGTACAGCAACAGTCTTGCCTTCAAGCTCGGAAGCGTTGGAGCCATCGATGCCCAGCGAGTTGTTGACGAAGCAATCGTTGGCTTCATAAACAACAGCAATGCCGACCATTTTCAACGGGGCGCCCTGCTGGATGGCGGTCACGAACGGGGCAAGGCCCTGCGAGTACGAGATGTCGATGTCGCCAGCGAGCATTGCTTCGGTCATCGCGGTGCCGGTGGTAAAATCGACCCAGTTTACATCGACGCCCATGGCGTCCGCATAGGAACCATCGGTCTTGGCCACCATGTTCGGCGTGGCCCATTCCAGGAAGAATGCGACATTCACTTCGTCGGCCTGGCTGACTGCAGGCGTCATGAGTGCCATCGCACCGGCGGTCGCAAATGCCGCCTTTTTAAGCATTGATATCATTGTATCCTCCCATTTCGTCTTGATACTCTAGCGCGTTTTTGTTCTTGTTCCGCATTGCGAAACTAAATTTTCACAAACTGAGAATGATATTGAATCGCCATCGGGTCAAATGTTTTTTTACCTACCGGTAAGCGCCTCTTTGATCTTGACCAGTTGCAAACGCCTTTATACGTTTTCTTATACGGAAAATTAGTTTTGCATTACAAAACCACAAAGGGAATTCACTGAGCCAGCTGGTTCAATAATTACACACCTTATGACAGACAACATCCATTGGTACAAAACAGCAGTGGCAGGACCGGTTTGCAGCAGTCTTACCGACGACCTGCGGTCTGATTTTGTCGTCGTTGGTGGAGGGCTCACAGGAACGCGGACGGCACTCGGGCTCGCGGAGCACGGCGCAACAGTGACTCTCTTGGAGGCAAACACAATCGGCTGGGGTGCGTCCGGGCGCAGCGGCGGCCAGTGCAATCCGATCTGGCGAGCGACTCCGGATGAACTTGCCGATCGCTTTGGAAATGCCTGCGCAACCCGCTTGATCGAACATACACTGTCATCTGCCAACGCACTTTTTGGAGATATCGAAAAGTACAATATCGACTGCGACGACGAACAGAACGGTTGGATACAGGCAGCACATTGCCGCTCTGCCCGCAAAGGTCTCGAACGCCTTGGCAACGCTTGGTGCGCTGTGGGAGCAGAGATTGACTTTCTTGATCGCCACGCAACGCAAGCCAAAAGTGGTTCCGGTGCATATGACTTTGCGCTCTTCCATCGCCGCGGAGGTCATGTTCAACCACTGTCACTGACACGTGGTTTCGCACGCGCTGCTGCAGATTTTGGAGCTCAGCTCTATGAACAGTCACCTGTTCTGACTATGGAAAACACAGGCGGAAAGTGGAAAGTAACGACACCGGGCGGCTCTATCACGGCAAAACAGGTGATTTTGACCACGAATGCCTACACAACAGATTTGTCGCGCAATCTGCAAAAAACATTCTTTCCCATGGTCAGCATCGCTCTTGCAACCGCGCCATTATCCGACAATCTCAAAAAGTCTGTTCTTCCCGATGCCGTTACAATCGCGGACACCCGACTGGCGATCTATTTTTCCCGCTATGACCGTGACCGGCGGCTGATATTCGGCTGCGTAGGCAGTTCGGAAGATGCTGCGATCCTTGGCGGCGTCAAACGCCTACAGAAGGGTTTGAAAACAGTTTTCCCTCAACTCAACGATATCCCGATCGAGACAACCTGGGGCGGCCGCATCGCTGTAACCCCCGAAATGATGCCACATTTGCACGAACCCGATACCGGGGTGCTCGCGGCACTCGGGTTCAGTGGCCGAGGCATTGCCATGACCTCTGTCATGGCACGGACA
>JAJFHB010000058.1 GCA_021775795.1 Hyphomicrobiales bacterium
TCAGATAGACAGCGCCGGGCCGGCTGCTAAGTATCACCCTTGCCCATGTTTGGCTGACAGTAATGTCGCCCGCCTGGTAGCTGGCCGCTTCCATGGCGATTGTGGGCACCGAAACGGCCACGCCGACAGCAAACATAACTGCACCTGCGTAGAGAACGGCAAATCTCTTGGCAAACCCGAAAGCTTTCTTCATGTCGCTTTATATCGGGGTTGCTGCGACGATTGTCAGGGGAACAATCGTCGCACTTTTGCTTGCTTGCCTGAGGATTGGTTCAGGCGCGAAGGCGTTCATTCTTCGGGTCCCACAAAGGCGCTGCTTCAATACGGCAGGCGCATTTTTGACCAAGGATCTCGATTTCAAGCTCCGTGCCGGGCATTGAGAACTGTGGGTCTACGTAAGCAAACGCAATGCTTTTCTCGACCGTATAGCCATAGCCGCCGCTGGTGGAGACGCCGATCACATTGCCATCGGCAAAAATCGGTTCATTGCCGCGCGCTTCTGCGTCATCTGCATCCACTGTCAGATAGACGAGCTTAATGCGGGCGCCTTCCTGCTTGGATATTTGGGTTGCCTGGCGTCCGGTAAAGCCGTTCTCCAGGTCGACGAAGCGTTCCATGTCCGCTTCGACCATGGTGACTTCATTGGTCATCTCAGCTCCCATGCCCCGGTAGGCTTTTTCGATACGCATCGAATTCATGGCGTAGGTGCCGAAATCGGCAATCCCATGCGGCTCACCCGAAGCCCATACCGCGTCATAGACCGCCTCAAGGTGCTCCATTGGAATATGCAGCTCCCAACCCAGCTCTCCCACATAGGAAACACGCAAGGCCCGCACAGGAGCGCCGGCAACATCAATCTGTTGGCCCGTCAGCCAGCGGAACGACGCATTTGTGAGATCAGCTTCTGTAAGTCCTTCGAGCACATCACGTGATTTTGGGCCTGTCACAACCAGAACACCCCAATCGTCCGTGATGTTGCTGACTGTCACGTCCTCGCTGTCCTGAATTGCTTTGGTCAGGAGGTCGAAGTCCTTGGCTTCGGCGGTGGCCCCTGAAAGTGCGTAGAAATGATCGTCCGCTAGGCGCGTTACGGTCATTTCGGCCTCAATCATGCCGCCGTCAGTGAGGATGTGTGTCAGCGTGATGCCGCCCTGGCGCTTCGGCGCGCCGTTAGCTGTAAGCCGATCCAGGAATGCTTCGGCGCCGGCGCCTTTGATGTCGAACTTCGCAAAGCTTGAGAGATCAAGCACACCGATGCCTTCGCGTACGGCCTTGCATTCCTTGGCTACCGGATCAAACCAATTGGTCCGCCGGAAGCTGTAATCTTCGCCCGTACCTTCTCCATCGAACCATTTCACGCGCTCCCAACCGAAGCTTTCCTGGAAGACGGCGCCCTTCGCTTTGAGCTTTTCGTAAAGAGCTGAGGTGCGGAAGGGGCGGGCAGCCTCATGCTGTTCACCCGGCGTCAGCAGTACATACATGTGCTCATAATCGGTGAGCGACTTGGCCAGGCAGTAATCGCCGGCGGCCCAATCGCCGAAGCGCCGGGGATCAACTTCGGCCATATTGATTTCGGCCTGCCCGTGAACCATCCACTGGGCGAGGTATTTGCCGGCGCCACCGCCTTGGCTGATGCCGATGGAGGCGCCATTGCACATCCAGTATTTGTCGCGCCCAGGTGCTGGGCCGGCAAGGAAGTTGCCGTCGGGCGTGTGAGTAATGGCACCCGCCACCGTGCGCTTGATGCCATATTCGCCAAACAGCGGAAACCTCTCGCAGGCCTTGAGGAGCCAGGGCTCCAGCCGCTCGAGTTCCGACGGCAGAAGTTCGCTCTCGAAGTCCCAGGAAATGTCCTCCAGGCATTCTTTCGAGCCTGTGGTTTCATAAATGCCGATCAGGATGCCTTTTTGCTCCTGGCGCAAATAACTCGAGCAATAGGGGTCACGGACAACCGGGAGTTCGACGTCACGCTCCACCAGTTCCTTCACCGCTTCGGTCACCACATAGTGGTGGAGCATGTTTGTGATTGGAACAGCGTGTCCGGTCCAGGAGCCAACGATGTCGGCATAGGAGCCAGCGGCGTTCACGACATGCTCGCAGATGATCGAGCCTTTCTCGGTGACCACTTCCCATTCGCCATCGGGTGCGGATTTGATGTCGAGAACGCGGTTGCGGACCTGAATCTTGGCGCCGAGGTCGCGTCCACCTTTGGCCATGGCATTGGTCAATTGATAAGGGTCAACATGGCCATCGTTATAGGTGATCGCTCCGGCCTTGACGTTGTCCACATTCAGGAAGGGGTGGTACTTCGCAATTTCTTGCGGATCAACAATATCCATGTCGAACCCGGCCAGTTTCCCGATGCCCTTCACATAGTGAAACCAGTCAACCTCTTCATCAGTGATCGCCAGGCGAACGCCACCACAGCCGTGCCAGCCTGCGGCCTGACCGGTGAGTTCCTCGAGTTTGGGATAAAGCTGTGTCCCGTAATAGTGGATCTGCGCCATTGTCAGGCTGCCGATGAAGTGCGGGCATTGGCCTGCAGCATGCCAGGTGGAGCCGGATGTCAGCTCGCCCTTTTCGACGAGAATGGTGTCAGTCCAGCCTTCAAGCGCCAGATGGTAAAAAAGGCCAACGCCCATGGCGCCGCCGCCGACGATGCAGACCCGTGCGTGTTCGGTCATGACAGTTCTCCCGGGAAGATGTGCTGGATGCAGGTGTAGCCATAAGTAAACATTGTTTTGGCAGCGCCCGTAAAGTGGCTTTTTTCTCAGGAATACGATAACTATAAGTTATGGAGAGTTTGCGTAAATCCCTGCCGCCCGCGAATTCCGTCATAGCCTTTGAGGCGGCGGCACGACACATGAATTTCACCCGTGCGGCGGAGGAACTAACTGTCAGCCAGGCCGCAGTCTCCAAGAGCATTCAGGCACTTGAAGCCGATCTCGGTGTGCAATTGTTTGAGCGCAGACCGCGAAAACTGACCTTGACCCAGGAGGGAGCGAAGTTCTACCAGGCGGTGAGTGTGAGCCTCAGGCATCTTGCGCAAGTCACGGAGGAGCTTCGCAAAACACCCGGTGACGCGCGTCTCGTTGTTTCCACCAGCATGGCCTTTGCGTCCTATTGGTTGCTGCCGCGCATGGCGCGGTTCCGTAGCGCCCATCCCGAAATCGACGTGGTTCTCCTGGCCTCTGATCCTTACTACGGTGATGTCTCGACAGCGCCGCAGGTGGCAATTCGGTTCCACCGGCCCGCACCCCCCGGCGAGGATGTAAGGCTGTTGTTTTCGGAAGAGATTTTCCCGGTCTGCAGTCCTGATTTCCTCACCAGGTTTGAACTGCCTGCTATAGGTGACCTGGCTGAAGTGCCGCTTCTACATCTTGATGAACCCCGCCATGAACCTATGAGTTGGTCGGTCTGGCTCGCAGGCTTTGGGATCAAAACACATGATGCGCTGCCAGGTCCCCATTTCCCGAACTTCAATGAAGTGATGTTTGCTGCTGAAAGCGGGCAGGGGTTGTCGCTTGGCTGGCGTCATCTTTGTGACGATGCCCTGCGGGCCGGCAGATTGGTTCGGCCTGTTGAAGAGGTTTTGCACACGCGGTGGGGCTATTACCTGATGTTGCCGGCAGAAGCGCAGCGCTCGGAACAGGCCCAGGCTTTTGCGGATTGGATAGAGCTGGAAGCAAATGCTTCCCGTGCCGGAGCAGAAACCTGAAGTCTTTGCCGGGTGAAAATCAACAGCTAGCGATAAGTGGCCATCCAACCAAGAGATGCATCCGTCTCCCCCGGCGGTCTGTATTCTGCGCCCAGGGGTGAAGAATAGCCCAGTTTATCGAGCTCCCTGAATATGTGGCGGTAGGAGAGTTCGCCGTGATCAGGAGGCCCCCGGTCTGGTACAGAGGCAAACTGGATGTGGCCTATGACGGGTAGGAGTTGGGAGAGCCTGTTGCTGAGGTCGCCCTCCATCAACTGCACATGATAACAATCAAACATCAGTTTTAAATTTGCTGCAGCAATCTCGTTGATCAGATCGGCAGCCTGTCCGGATGTGCTCAGGAAATAGCCAGGATTATCATAGTGATTGAGTGGTTCGATCAGGATTGTGAGGTCCAGTGGCGCTGCCTTGGCACACGCATATCGCAGGTTAGTGATGTAAGTTTTGCGGGCTTCGTTTCCGGCTGCAAGTCCGGCCATGACATGGATGTTTTTTGCTCGAGTTTCACAGGCATAAGCGATCGCTTCATCAATGAACCTTCGAGCCTCTTCTTCCCGGCCGGGAACTGCCGATAAGCCTACTTCACCTGCAGCAGTGTTTCCGTAACGGGTGTTAATGCCCAGCATGACGAGCCCGGTTTCCTGAAGGGCTGCCAATGTAACGGAGGGAGCTGTGTCGTAGGGCAGGTGGCACTCAACAGCGTCGAACCCGGCTGCCTTCGCGGCATGTATAGCCTCGGGCAAGCTGCGGTCTTTCCAAAGGTAGCCCAGGTTTGCAGAAAATGTCGTCATGTCACCTGATCGATTGCTCCGCCATGGGGTTGAAATGAAGCACCCAAAGTACCTGGCATTTCTAAAGCATATCGGGCCTGCAAGTCGAGTTGCATGCACCACTGGCAAGCAACGACACGGCCTATCACACATGCAAAGTTAGATGTTTGCCGGCTCGGGTTGTGCTCGTCTGCGCAGCCAGTGGGCAATTGGTAGTTGCGCCACCGCAGCGCCTACAAACACGAGAAAGGCACCCCAGGCCTGGTTTTGATAAATGGCACCGCCACCAAAGGCTGCAAAGATAATGACGTAGAAGGGCACCATATTGTGGTGCAGTGTCGTGACCGTCACGCCAATGCGTTTGATTGCAGCGAACCATAACGCCATGGCAAGCCCGACACCGAAAGCTCCCACCCAGAACAATAAGCCGAGCGAACGGAAACTCAGATCGTAGACAGGTTCCACAATTCCAAAGCCGATACAGAAAACGGCGAAAACGGCTGTTCCCAAAGCTGCCAGCGCCAGCGTAAAGGCTGCCTGAGCCAGTTCGGAGATTGAGCTAAGTCGCTCAGCCGTCTCCCGTGAGTACCAAACAAAAAGAACCATCGAAGCGAACATATACGGCTCACCGCCTTGAATTCCGAAGGCCAACAGGCCTGAACCGGGCTCGAGGTTCGTGAGGTAGCACCCGAACACGGCACATAAAATCCCCACTGAAACGGAGACAGTCAGCTTTTCTTGCCGCGTGAGCAGCCCGATTGCTGCAGATATGAGTGGCATCATCGAGACGATGACAGCGGCGGTGAGCGGGTTTGTGTATTTTTGCCCCCAGATGAAGAGGACGGTGGAGGCTGTTAGCATACCGCAGCCGAGCAACCAGACTGGCGCCCAGGGAATCCTCAGCACATTGTGAGCGCCACCAGTCAATAGCAGGGCGAGCAATAGGAAAATAGCCGAGAAACCCGCGCGGAACGGCGCCATGAGTACCGGGTCCCAGTCGTCAATGATCATGCTGGTGACGGGAAATTGCGTTGCCCACAGGATCATTGCAACGAAGGCCACTAAGTTGCCCGTCAAACGTTGCATGATGTCCCGAGCTCCCCCAGATGAATGAGCTCGAAATCCTATGTCATGACGCCCCGCGATGTGTCATGAAAAATTTTGCAGCAATGGCTTGCCCTGGACGGAGCGGCCTGGATCGTTTCACGTTTCTATATCAACGCGAAACGATCCAAAGAGCGAGACAACAATTACTCTGCCGCAATGGCAGCCTGCTTGATCGCATCCTGCCGGTGCATCTTGTCGACAGCTTCGGTGCCGCCGGCTGTATCCTGGAAAAGCGCCAACTCTTCCATCTCGTCGTCCTGTGGCGGCGTGATGGCAAGATCCGTATATTCATGCCGTTTGGGATCGAGCTGGATGCTCCAGTACATGGTCATCGCGTTCACCAGCGCCGCAGTGTATTTTGCCGTCTTAACAACAGTTTCAAGAGCAAACTTGGGATAGAACACGAAGGGTGATTCAATCTTCATACCCGGGCGTCTGTCACGCCTGAATTTACGGCGAACGATGCCACCTTCAAGCGGGTGTACGCCTTCCACAGACCAGAGCAGATAGAACTGATAGACCCACTGAAGTTTGAAGCGCATGCGCGGACGATCGCGTGTAGCCGCCCGGCGTAGGATTGTCTTCAAATGGTCTTTGCTGAAAAATACGTCCCAGGCCTCGCGATAAGCTGATTC